>NZ_CP012024.1:2451500-2753250 GCF_001050115.1 Bacillus smithii
CGATACTCCTTCTTTTCAGGTTTTCCATCGATAAAAACAACCATGGCGGAAACAGGATCCGTGCCTTGAATATTCGAATTATCAAATGCTTCAATTCGCAATGGGGTGGATATTCCCATCGCTGCCCCTAGTTTTTCAACAGCTTTGATCGTTCTTTCTTCGTCTCTTTCGATAAGCGAGAATTTTTCTTGAAGAGCGATCGCCGCATTTTTTACCGCCATCTTAACTAATTCTTTTTTTTGCCCTTTTTTCGGCTGAATCATTTTGACTTGAATCAGTTGTTCCGCCAACTCGATGTCCACGTTTTCAGGCAGCAAAATTTCTTTCGGTTTTATATGATGGGCTTTGGAATAAAATTGTCCGAGAAAGGTTAAAAATTCTTCCTCATCTTCATTGTAAATGGGGAACATCGAAACATCTCTTTCGATCAGCTTCCCCTGTCTGACGAAAAAGACTTGAACACACATCCAGCCTTTGTCAACGGCATAACCGAATACATCACGATCCGTAAAGTCGTTTGTTGTTATTTTTTGTTTTTCCATCGTCGCCTCGATATGGGCAATTTGATCCCGATATTCTTTTGCTCGTTCAAATTCGAGATTTTCCGCCGCTTCAGACATCTTTTTCATCAATTCATCTTTAATCTCTTGATAGCCGCCATTTAAGAAACGGGTAATTTCCTCCGTCATTTTTTTGTATGTTTCTTCTGGGACATGATTGACACAAGGAGCTAGACATTGGCCCAAATGATAATATAAGCAGACTCGATCGGGAAGAGTGGAACATTTTCGCAAAGGGTATAGCCTATCGAGCAGCTTTTTCGTATCATTCGCCGCTCCCACATTGGGATATGGTCCAAAATATTTGCCTTTATCTTTTTTTACCTTTCTTGTTGTAATCAGGCGAGGATGCCGTTCCGCCGTCAATTTTATATAAGGATAGCTTTTGTCATCCTTGAGCATGACATTATATTTCGGATCATGCTTCTTTATTAAATTCATTTCCAATATTAACGCTTCAATGTTAGAAGAGGTTACAATATATTCAAAGTCTTCAATCTCGTTGACCAGCCGCTGGGTTTTCCCGTCATGAGACCCGGTGAAATAAGAGCGCACCCGATTTTTCAACACTTTTGCTTTTCCGACGTAAATGATCGTTCCATGACGGTCTTTCATTAAATAGCAGCCAGGCTGGTCGGGAAGAAGAGCTAATTTATGCTTGATTATATCGTTCATGATCGCCACCTCCTGGACCACCTGGTGAACCAATCTCACTTTCATCTGTTTGTAGTGAGAGCTTCTTTAAAGACTCGTATATTTTAGCTGAACGATTGCCTATATACAAGAACCATTTTATGTTTTCCCATGTTCAAAAACGTTCATGTTCATACATTGGATCGCCGACACCATTTTCGTTTCTTCTGTATTGATTCGTTTCACCGTGAAAATGGGAGACTTCTCGCAAACGAATGGAGAAAACAATCACGCACCCGCTTTTTTCTTGCTTTGGCTGTTTTGGCATGCATACTCGGCGATTCACCCGCCATTCTTCTCATTTTAAGAAGGCTACCCTTTCCAAATGAAACGGGTCACCCTATTTCATTTGGAAAAAGTAAAACAGTCATTTTCAAGAAAACGGTTGTCATCGTCCTGTTGAGACACTCGTTAATATTCCTTTCATTGAAAAAAGTTAAGTCTTTTCCATTTCATAAAAAACCAAAATCATGCTGATCCAAAATAAAAAGGCAAGCCCTCAACTCAATAACATTGAGATGCTTACCTTCGATTTTACCGCATTCCTCGAAATGACGGAGAATTATGAGTGCGGCAACATTCATTAAGCGTGTTTATTAATGAGTTCAGTTAACGCTTCTTTCGGTTGATATCCGATGACTTTATCCACTATTTCTCCATCTTTAAACAAGAATAAAGTCGGGATACTCATAACACCGAATTTTCTGGCCGTTTCTTGGTTTTCATCCACGTCCAGTTTCACGATCTTTAATTTATCATTCATTTCTGCATCAATTTCTTCCAAAACTGGAGCAATCATTTTACAAGGTCCGCACCACGGAGCCCAAAAATCAGCTAAAACAAGACCGCTGCTTGTTTCAGAATCAAATGTTTGATCAGTAGCTTTAACAATAGCCATTATTACCAATCCTCCTTATTTCCTTTCAGGTACTAGGGACAGTATACCATCCTTTAAATTGGAATGCTAATTTTTTGTTTGCAATTTGCATTTTCCCCGATCTACTTGAATTCTATTCTTTATCTCTATTACAAAAGCAGCGGACGAACGTTTTTAATCAAACATCCAATCAAAAAACGGCCTCGACAAATCCATGGCCGTTTTTTGATTGGATTACGAAGAAGCTATCTTTAATTTTTTGAATTCTTCTGTCAATATCGGCACTACTTGAAACAAGTCTCCAACGATTCCGTAGTCGGCTACGCTGAAAATATTTGCTTCCGGATCTTTATTAATGGCTACAATCACTTTTGAGTTGGACATCCCGGCCAAATGCTGAATGGCTCCCGATATGCCGCAAGCAATATAAAGATCAGGCGTAACCACTTTTCCCGTTTGTCCAATTTGCATAGAGTAGTCGCAATATCCCGCATCACACGCTCCTCGAGAAGCTCCCACCGCACCGCCAAGGACATCCGCCAGTTCTTTCAGCACTTTAAAGCCCTCTGCGCTTTTTACGCCGCGTCCCCCGGAAACAATCACTTTAGCTTCCGTTAAATCTACTCCTTCGCTCGCTTTCCGCACCACTTCTTTTACCACGGTGCGTATGTCTTTAATATCGGCTTGAACAGATGTGACTTCGCCGGTCCGGGATTCATCTTTTTCAAGAGGTATAATATTATTCGGGCGGACTGTAGCAAAAACGATTCCATCCGTGACTATTTTCTTTTCAAACGCTTTTCCCGAATATATCGGGCGAGTAAAGACGATGTTTCCCCCTGCAATTTCGACCGCCGTCGCGTCGGAAATCAGCCCTGTATTCAGTTTGCTGGCGATCTTAGGGGACAAATCTTTCCCCAGTGCCGTATGGCCAAAAACAATGCCATCTGGCTTTTCTGATTCGACCACTGCCAAAAAAGCTTGAGCATATCCATCTGGTGTATATTGTTTTAATTGTTCATTCTCAACCACAACCACTCGATCCGCTCCGTAATGGATAAGCTGTTCCCCTAAGTTTTTTATCGAATCACCTATGATGACGCCAACTACTTCTCCGCCTTCCGCTATTGTTTTACCCGCAGACAAAGCTTCAAACGAAATGTTTCTGAGTGCTCCTTCACGAACTTCTCCTAATACCAACACTTTTCGTGCCATATTCGACCCTCCTGTTTCTTGTTCCCTTTCCATTACACTACTTTTGCTTCCGTATGCAGCAATTGAACCAGCTCTTTTACTTGATCACTTAAATCGCCTTCCAATATTTTTCCTGTTTCTTTTTTTGGAGGCAGAAACACTTCAATCGTTTTCGTTTTTGGTTCAACATCCTCTTCTTCAAGATCCAAATCATCCAGTTCTAATTCATCAAGCGGCTTTTTCTTCGCTTTCATGATTCCGGGAAGCGACGGATAACGAGGTTCGTTTAATCCTTGCTGTGCCGTTACGAGCAACGGCAGGGAAGTTTCAATGACTTCCGAATCCCCTTCCACATCACGGATCAATTTTGCTTGCGTCCCCTTTATTTCAATCTCAGTGATCGTTGTCACATATGGAATGCCTAATAGTTCTGCTACACGCGGCCCCACTTGCCCGCTGCCGCCGTCTATCGCCACATTCCCCGCTAAAATCACATCCGCCTCTTTATCTTTTAAAAATTCAGCCAAAATTTTCGCCGTTGTAAATTGGTCCCCGTCTTCTAAATCGTCTTCAACATTGATTAAAACCGCTTTGTCAGCTCCCATCGCAAGAGCAGTGCGCAGTTGTTTTTCACTTTCTTCGCCTCCGACGGTTACAACAGTCACTTCTCCGCCGTGAGCATCACGGATTTGAATAGCTTCTTCAACGGCGTATTCATCATATGGATTGATGATGAATTCCGCACCCTCTTCATCAATGGATCCATTGGTAATCGTGATTTTTTCTTCCGTGTCAAACGTTCTTTTTAACAACACAAAGATGTTCATTCGTCTCCCTCCAATATCATAATATTCATCCTTTTAATAATGTTCGGATAATTAAATGGACAAAATGTCTACTCTCCTTTAAAAACAGGAGCTCGTTTTTCGATAAAAGCTTTTATCCCCTCTTGCCCATCTTTCGATTCAAAAACTTTGCCGAACCATTCAGCTTCTTTCTCCATCCCTTTTTGAAAATCGCCTTGCTTGGAATAATTTAATAGTTCAATAGCCGCTTTCAGTGAAAGCGGACTCTTCTTCGCAATTTTTGCTGCTAATTCCCGTGCCCGCGGTAGAAGTTCTTCCTCCTTGCAAACATCGTTGGCAAGCCCCCATTGAACCGCTTCACTTCCCGAAATCGGTTCACTTGTAAAAAGCATCTCGGCTGCCTTTCCGGTACCGACATAACGAGGCAGTCGCTGGGAGCCGGCAAAACCAGGGACTAACCCAAGGCTAAGCTCCGGTAAACCTAATTTGCTATTTTCCGTCACAAGGCGAATGTGGCAGCTCATGGCTAATTCCAAACCTCCGCCCAATGCCGCTCCATGAATAGCGGCAATTACAGGTTTGGAGAAATGTTCAATGCGATTAAACACTTGCTGCCCATGAGAAGCGAGAGAAGAAAATTTTTTGCCATCTTTGACAGTTGCAAATTCCTTAATATCCGCTCCCGCGGAAAAAAATCTCCCTTTTCCGTAAATAAGTACCACTCGGACATTCTGCTCGTTCTCCAATTCATCCAAGAGCAAATCCAATTCTGAAATGACCTCATTCGCTAAAGCGTTTGCAGGCGGGCGATCCAAAATCACTTCCGCCACATTTCCTTGTCGTTGCCATGAAAGATATTCCATTTCCTTACCATCCCCTTATACAACGGAAAATCATTTTTCTCCTAAAAACCCCTTTAATAACAGTTTGGCTACAGTTGGTGTGAGAGCCACAAGGTCATATTTTTGTTTGTTCATGACCCATGTTGTAGCGATTTCATCGATCGTCCCAAACAGCATTTGACGAGCTATGCGAGTATCAAGATCAGGAGCAAATTCCCCGCTTTCCACTCCTTCGCGAAGAATTTGCTCTATAAAATCTAAATATTCTTTCAACACATTATTGATGCGTCGGCGTAATTCTTGATTGGACTGCCTTAGTTCCAGCTGCGTTACTACTGCCAATTTCGGGTTTTGAGAAAGAATTCGAAAATGATTTTCTATCATCATGAATATTTTCTCTGCAGCCGTTTGTTTCCCTGCTATGACTTCTTTAATTTTTTCGATGAAATTCGCCATTTTTTCTTGAAACAATGAAATTAAAATGTCTTCTTTATTTTTAAAATACAAGTAAATGGTGCCGTCGGCTATTCCCGCCTGCTTGGCGATCTTTGAAACTTGTGTTTGATGATAACCGTTTTCGGCAATCGTAATCACGGCCGCGTCAATGATTTGATGGTATTTCGGTTTGTTTCTTCTCAAGACAATCCCCTTTCAAACTACACATCATCATTTATGAATGATCATTCATTCATAAATGAATCTTATCTTTTTTCTCCCATACTGTCAATAGAAAGGTTCATCATTATTTTTTCTTATTCAGCTTTCTTTTTCGTTTTTGCCTAAATTTTCTTTTTCTTCTTCTGTAAGAGCACGCCGCAATATTTTTCCCATTGCGGTTTTCGGCAATTCTTCCCGAAACTCGTAAATTCGTGGTACTTTATAGGCTGCCAAACGTTTTCTGACAAAAGCATCCAACTCTTTTTCCGTTGCAACCGCGCCTTTTTTCAGTACAACATAGGCCTTGACAGTTTCCCCACGGTAAGGATCCGGAACCCCGGCTACGACAGCTTCCTGAACCGCTTCATGTTCGTACAGAACTTCTTCCACCTCGCGAGGATAAATATTATAGCCTCCTGCAATAATGATATCTTTCTTGCGGTCGACGATGTAAAAAAATCCTTCTTCGTCCATGTAACCGATATCCCCTGTCAAAAGCCAGCCGTTTCGCAAAACGGCCGCTGTCTCCTCGGGACGATTCCAGTACCCTTTCATCACTTGCGGCCCCTTTACAGCCAACTCGCCAATTTCATGAGGGGGAAGCGGATCTCCGGTTTCCAGCGATAAAATAGCTGCATCTGTATCCGGCCAAGGGAGCCCTATGCTTCCTTCCGCCTTTCTGCCCCACAGTAAATTGGCATGGGTAACAGGAGAAGATTCGCTTAATCCGTAACCTTCCACTAATTTTCCGCCTGTCACTTCTTCAAATTTTTTCTGGACTTCTAACGGCAATGGAGCCGATCCGCTAATACAGCATTTAATGGAGGAAAGATCATATTTGCTGATATCAGGATGGTTGAGCAAACCAATGTACATCGTTGGCGCACCGGGAAACAAAGTGGGACGTTCTTTTTCAATCGTCTTTAGTGTCGTTTTGACATTAAATTTCGGCAATATAATCATTTTATAAGCTTGCATAACGGATAAAATCATGACAGCCGTCATTCCATAAACATGGAAAAATGGGAGCAGCGCCAATACCGATTCTTCCCCTTTGCGGCACTTGTACAGCCAAGCGTCAATCATGGAAGCGTTTGCAACAAGGTTTTTATGAGTCAGCATGACCCCTTTTGGGAATCCCGTTGTTCCCCCCGTGTACTGCAAAAGAGCAAGATCTTCTTCAAAATCGAAATCTTCATCGATTTCATTCGCCGTTTCGTTTTTCAAAACCACATCAAATAAATGAATATTCCCTCTATGATGCACTTTTACCAATATTCCTGTTTGTTTTTTTTGCATTTGAGAATAGATAGTATTTTTAGGAAAGGGTAAATAATCTTTGATAGCTGTGACAATGACATGTTCAATGTCCGTCTTGTCCATGATCTTCGCCACTCGGGGGTAAAGAACATCCAGCGTAAAAATCACTTTTGCACCTGAATCCTCCATTTGGTATGCCAGTTCTCTTTCCATATAGAGCGGATTTGTCTGTACGACGACGCCACCAGCGTATAGTACACCGAAGTATCCGATCACGCTTTGGGGACAATTAGGAAGCATGATCGCCACTCTGTCTCCTTTTTGCACGCCAATTTTGCGCAAATATCCCGCTAACTTTAAAGCAGATTCATACACTTCTAGAAAGGTCATTTTCTTCCCCATAAACTGGATGGCCGTGTTCTCGGCATATTCTTCGGCTGCTCGAGTTAAATAGGATTGAATCGGAATAGGCTCATATGAAAGTGTAGCAGGAATTTCCTCCGGATAATGTTTAAGCCATGGTTTATCCGTCATCGAACTCCCCCTTCGATATTTTTTGGAAAATTTAAAATATTATATACGAATTATACAATATATTTATCCTATTTACAATCAAAGAAAAAAGATCGAACCTCCCTCCAAAATCGAAAGAGGTTCGACCTTTTTAAGCAAAAAAGACTAAATATATGATTCCAAGAATAAAAAATGCTCCGCAGCAAACAAGCAGCACTTTGGCCAATTTTTCCATTGTTTCATCTCCCCAATACGTTGTGGAGCTTGTTTAAAGAGAAGGAAAAAGGTGAAGACTTGCCAATATGGATTTTACTTCAGTTCAACCACTGTGACGCCGCTGCCGCCTTCCCCCGCTTCTCCGAGACGGATGCTTTTCACTGATCGATGACGCTTCAACAGCTCTTGTACTCCTTTTCTTAAAGCCCCTGTTCCTTTCCCGTGAATAATGGAAACACGCGGATATCCGGCCAATACGGCATCGTCAATGTATTTTTCTACTTTTATCAAAGCATCTTCATAGCGTTCCCCGCGCAAATCCAGTTCTAAGCCCACATGATAATCTTTTCCCTTTACGGTAGCCAACGGTTTCGGATCGACCTTTTTTTGCAAAGGAATGTATTCAAGATCCGATTCATTGACATTCATTTTTAAAATGCCGACTTGAACGAGCCATTCGTTCCCGTCGACTTTTTCGAGTATCGTTCCTTTTTGACCGAAGGACAACACTTTTACTTCATCTCCCGGCATAAAGGAACGGCTCCTTTTCGCTTTTGGTTGCGGTGTTTTTTTGTCTATCTCCGGCATGGCATCAGACAACCGCTTTCTCGCTTCGATCAATTCATGCTCTTTTACTTCTGCATTCTTTTCCAAGCGCAGTTTTCTTAAATGGCGAATGATTTCTTCCGCTTCTTCTTTCGCCTTTTCGACAATTTTGGAGGCTTCTCTTTCAGCGCGGCTGTACATTTCTTCTTTTTTCTCATAAAACTCTTGCATCTGGTTTTGCAAATCTTTTAAAAGCTTTTCAGCCGATTTTAAATAATCTCTTGCCTCTTGTTCTTCTTTTTCGGCTAATTTTCTGCTTCTCTCTAAAGAAGCAATCATATTTTCTACTTCGTTTGTATCGTCACCCGTATATTGTCTTGCCCGTTCAATGATCTTATGATTTAATCCTAAACGCTCGGAAATTTCAAAAGCGTTGCTGCGTCCGGGAACGCCGATGAGCAAACGATAAGTTGGGCTTAATGTTTCCACATTAAACTCAACACTGGCATTGATGACTCCGTCTCGGTTGTATCCATAGGCTTTCAATTCAGGATAGTGGGTGGTTGCCACTACCCTGGCCCCTACTTCAAGCACTTCATCCAAGATCGAAATGGCAAGAGCCGCTCCTTCCTGTGGATCAGTCCCTGCTCCGAGTTCATCAAACAGCACCAAGCTCTCCCCCGTCACTTCCTTTAAAATGTCTACAATATTCACCATATGGGAAGAAAATGTACTTAAGCTCTGTTCAATGGATTGTTCATCCCCGATATCGGCAAATACGGAATGAAAAACGGCCATTTCCGAACCTTCCTGAGCCGGTATTTGCAGACCGGATTGTGCCATTAACGTTAAAAGACCGATGGTTTTCAGCGTAACGGTTTTTCCTCCGGTATTCGGTCCGGTAATGACGATCGCTGTATAATCTTTCCCCAGTTCAATATCGTTGGGTACAGCTTCCTCTATCGGCAGCAAGGGATGACGCGCTTGATGAATCCTTATATATCCTTCTCGATTCATCAACGGTTTAGAGGCTTTCATGCTCTTGGCCAATTTCGCTTTGGCAAAAATAAAATCCAAATCACCCATCACTTGAACAATGACCAGCAGTTCATCGGCATTTTCCTGTACTTTCGCCGACAACTCTCTTAAAATTTTTTCGATTTCTTCCTGTTCTTTCAGCTTCAATTGCTTTAATTGGTTATTTAATTGAACAATCGATTCCGGTTCAATAAAGAGAGTTTGTCCTGAAGATGACTGATCATGGACAATCCCGCCATAGTGGTGGCGATATTCTTGTTTCACCGGGATGACGTAGCGATCATTCCGAATCGTAACGATGGCATCCGAAAGCATTTTCTGCGCATTTTTGGATCGAATCATGCTTTCCAGACGTTCGCGAATTCTTCCTTCATGAATCCTGATTTGACTACGGACCTCTCTTAATGTCGAACTGGCAGAATCCAAGATCTCTCCGTTTTCATCGACAGCGCGTTTAATGTCATGCTCCAGCTCCGTCAACACAGGGATCTGTTCTGTTTGTTCTGATAAAATCGGTAACTTTTCCCCGTTTTCAACCAGTTCGGCGATAAACTTTTTCATCATCCGTCCTGAGTATATCGTTCCAGCAATTTGAATCAATTCTTCGCCATTGAGCAATCCCCCGATTTTGGCTCTTTTCACGTGTGGACGGATATTATGCAGCCCATCTAGAGGAGCATGTCCTGCTACTCGTAAAACGGTTGCCGCTTCATCCGTTTCCTCCTGCCAGTGAACCACTTCAGAAAAATCAGCAGAAGGAAAGAGAGCGTCGATTTTTTCAATTCCCAATGAAGAAGAGGCGTGCTGTTCCAATTGTTGCTTAATTTTATCAAATTCTAACGTTGCCAATACTTTCTTATTCAATGAGCAATCTCTCCCATCAAGCATCATTCGATTTGTATAAAGCTATGCTGAAAAAGGTTGATGGATCTCATACCATAAGTATTCTCCAAAATGAACCATCCAAATGACCATATTAAGGGATCTGTAAAAAGCGTTTCATCTGTTTTGCATCCAATGTATTCAATATATTTTCCCGTTTGATCCAGCCCTTTCTTGCCGCTTTCACTCCGATTTCCATAAACCGCAATTGGTCAACGGCATGGGCATCCGTGTTGATAAAAAATTTCACACCTGCTTCTTGAGCTTTTCGCAAATGATCCGCAGATAAATCCAAACGGTGCGGATTGGCATTCAATTCTAAAGCCGTATTCGTTTCTTTCGCCCATTCAATCAATAAATCGATGTCGACATCATATCCTTGTCTTCTGCCAATCAGTCGGCCAGTCGGATGAGCAATTAATCGGACATACGGATTTTCCAAAGCCGTCCGCAGCCTTTTCATAATAGTAGAACGGGATTGGGAAAAATGCGAATGAATGGATGCAATGACGAAATCCAGCTGCGATAATAATTCATCGTCGAAATCTAGCGTTCCATCCGGTAAAATATCCATTTCAATACCGGAAAAAACTTCAATATCCGTATATTTTTCGTTTAATTTTTTGATTTCTTCTATTTGTCTCTTGAGCCGATCAGGCGTTAAACCGTTTGCCACTTTTAAATATTGGGAATGGTCGGTAATGGCCATATATTGATACCCTTTCTTTCTGCACGCTTCCACCATATCCTCCAAGGAATAAGCCCCGTCCGACCACGTAGTGTGCATATGCATATCGCCTTTCAAATCTTCCATTCTCACTAGATCCAAGCTTTCACGATAATGGTCGACTTCGGTTCCGTCCTCTCGAATTTCAGGAGGAATCCAAGGCAAGCCAAAATGGCGGTAGAAGTCCTCTTCTGTAGAAAAGGTCACAGTTTCTCCTGTTTCCTTGTTTTCGATGCCATATTCGCTAATTCGTTCTCCTCGTTGTTTGGCAAGCTGTCTCATCCGAACGTTGTGATCTTTTGAACCTGTAAAGTGATGAAGCGCCGTGGCAAATTGTTCCGGTTCCACAATTCGGAAATCAACCGAAACACCATATGAATCCTCAAGCACAACCGACACTTTCGTTTTTCCGGCTGCTGTTACTTCTTTGATTCCCGGAAGATGGATCAGTGCATCCGCAACCTTTTGTGGATCAGCCGCAGCGATGATAAAATCCAAATCTTTCACCATTTCCCGTAACCTGCGAATGCTTCCGGCACGGGAAAATTGTAGGATTCCATCGATGTTTGCAAGGTTCTTCTCGATTTGTTCGCACAGTTCAAGCATATGCCAGATGGGTAGTCGTTCCGGTCGATCGCCAACTTGCTTTATGGCCGCTAAAATTTTTTCTTCCGTTTTTTTCCCGAATCCAGGAAGATTTTGCACCTCCCCTTTTTCACAGGCGGCCTTAAGTTCCTCCGCATTCGTAATCCCAAGCTCTTGATAAAGTTTGGAAATTTTTTTGCCTCCAAGACCCGGAATCTGCAAAAGAGGAATTAAACCTTTCGGCACTTCCTGCTGCAATTGTTCCAAAACAGAGGAGGTTCCCGTTTCTATAAATTCCTCGATGACACTGGAAGTAGCCTTTCCAATGCCGGGGATTGATGTAAAGTCTTTTATCTCATTTAAACCGCGTTCATCTTTTTCAAGGGCGGCCGCGGCCTTTCGAAAAGCGGACACTTTAAAGGAATTTTCCCCTTTCAGCTCCATATAGATCGCAATATTTTCCAGAAGCCGAACAACGCTTTTTTTATTGTTGATCATCCATTCTCACCCGCAATTTGGAAAAAATCGATAAATATTTCATCTATCGGCTGTACATATCATGCCATTATGTCTATTGAAAACTTGGTATTCTTCCTATATACTATCAGAAACACAGGAAATGAAAAACTTCTCCTATTCAGAGAAGTTTTTACAACGTTGTTGGGTTGAATGCAATCAGCTGTTTCACATAGTCCGAAACAATCGGCGTATGGTTGATCATCGCTCCGGCAATGACAGATTGCTGCAGCTGAGCTTGAATACTGTCAACCGGGAGGAATGTGCCTAGAACGATGAGCACAAGCAAAACAACATATATTTCTAAAAAACCGAGGATTCCCCCGCCGATCATGTTGAACTGACGAATAACGGGCAGATTGGCCACAATGCTGAGCATGGAAGCTAAAAAGGAAAGAGCGATTTTGACAGCAACAAAAATAATCACAAAGGCAATGGCTCCATAAAATAATTTATCCACGTTGACAGCATGGGCAAAAAAGAGAAGGCCGCTGCTGCCGTTTCCATCCAATGAAGGAGCAGGAAATAATCCGGAAAGCCTTGCTGCGACAGCATCATGCGCAGCATAAGCCGCGATTAGAGCGAGAATCGAACTGGTCATATGGAAAAGCTGGCTAATCAACCCGCGTTTTAAGCCGATCACAATACCGCTGATGAGAAAAAGAGCCAGAAGCAAATCAAGCATTGTCATCACCCTTTAACTTATTGAATTCTTCTTTCAAACGGAGATATTCTTCTTGGAGTTTTACATAATCATGTATGGCATTAACGGCTGTTAAAACCGCTAATTTACTAGTGTCAAGGGAAGGATTCTTGGAGTTGATTTCGCGCATTTTTTCATCGACCAGCTCTGCGACATGCCGAATATGACTGGCTGATTCCTCGCCAACAATGACGTACTGCTGTCCATATATGTCAACGGTAATTCGGTTTTTTTTCCTTTCAGACAATGTAGAATGCCTCCATTCTAAAAGAATCCTAACCTTTATATTAACATCAACATTCATCATTTGAAAAGAAAAAGGAGAATTATGTTGTCGAATATAGTACTGAAAGTATCTCATTCTGTTCTTTCGTCCATGAAAACACACTATGCAGACGATTTAACCGCAAAACTGCCGACAGGTGCTGTTTTTTGCGCTAAACGAAATGGATGCACAATCACCGCTTACAAAAGCGGAAAAGTCCTTTTTCAAGGAAACAGCGCCGAGCAAGAATCCAAAAAGTGGGAACAAGACTCCCTTCCATCTGAAAAAAAATCATCCATGAGCAAAAGTTCTGTCTTGCCTTCCGGTTTTTCATCGCTTTCCGTTGTCGGCAGTGATGAAGTCGGTACAGGGGACTATTTTGGCCCGATCACTGTTGTTGCGGCCTTTGTCCGAAAAGATAAGATCCTTGATCTTAAACATTTAGGTGTGCAAGATTCGAAACAGCTCAGCGATCAGCGTATTATCGATATCGCAAAACAATTGGTCCACACCATTCCATACAGTTTATTGGTGTTGCATAACGAAAAATATAATGAGCTTCAGAAAAACGGAATGTCCCAAGGCAAAATGAAAGCTCTTCTTCACAATCGCGCCCTTTTAAATGTATTGCACAAAATTTCTCCTGAAAAACCAGACGCCATACTGGTCGATCAATTTGCGGAAGAGCCTCTTTACTTCCGATATTTAGAAAAAGAAAAAGAAATTTGCAAGGAAAACGTCTATTTTCAAACGAAAGGTGAAAACGTCCATATTGCTGTGGCTGCCGCTTCCATTCTCGCCCGCTTTGCATTTTTAAGAGAAATAGAAAAATTATCAAAGGAAGCTGGCTTCACCCTTCCAAAAGGCGCCGGTTCCATCGTCGATGAAGCAGCCGCTCGACTCATCGCCGAAAAAGGCGAAGAAAGCTTGAATTATTTTGCCAAAAGGCATTTTGCGAATACGGAAAAGGCTTTGCGGTTGATAAAATAAGCGAAACTTCTGTCATCGATAAGAGAATATCCGCTAATAGAAGTTCGCTTTTTTATTTTTCAGGCTGTTGTTTTTCTCGGCGGTGAAATCTTAACTCCTCCGCTTTCAATGCATGATTTTACGCTAACAAGAGAAAAACCTTCCTTAATAAAAGCAGACTCAACATCCAAAGAAACGGTGATGTTGAGTCTGTTTTCATGTAATGATCCTTTTAACTTCTTAATTCTGCTCCTGTTTTTTCTTTTACGGCAGCAAGCACCTTTTCATGGACATTCATGACTTCTTCATCTGTTAACGTTTTATCCGGATCATAGTATTTAAGAGAAAAAGCGATCGACTTCTTGCCTGGTTGTAAATGTTCCCCTTCATATAAGTCAAAAATGCGGACTTCCTTCAGCAGTTTTCCACCTGCTTGCCAAATGATTTGTTGCAATTTTCCAGCTTCCGTGTCTTTGTCCACCACTAAGGCAATATCGCGTGTAATCGAAGGGAAGCGAGGGATCGGATCGTATTGCAGTTCCAGCGCTTGTTCATTTAACAAGATGCTCGCTTTTAATTCAAAAACATAGGTTTCTTTTAAGTCTAATTGTTTTTGCTTTTGTGGATGCACTTGACCAATAAAACCTAGTCTTTTGCCATTTAAAAAGATTTCAGCAGTCCGTCCCGGATGCATATCAGGGAGTTCTGCTTTTTTCCATTCAACGGCATCGCCAAGGCCAAGTTTTGCGAACAGCCCTTCTAATATTCCTTTTAAAACAAAAAAGTCTGCCAGTTTTTGTTCTCCTTGCCACTCGTTCGCTTCCCACACACCGGTAATGGCTCCGGCAATATGTTCATCTTCCTGCGGCAGTTCTTGGCCGATTTGTTTCAGAAAAACCGACCCGATCTCATATAACCCGATTGAATCATTTTGGCGAGCGACGTTATAGGATACTGCTTCCAACAAATGAGGAACCAAGCTTTGGCGAAGAAGACTTCTTTCCTCGCTCATAGGCATGGCGATTTCGACCGGTTCCGTTTTATCCAGTACAAATTGATGAACCATATCCCGACTGGTCAAAGAATAAGTGATGGCCTGATACAGCCCCGCTCCTTCCAGAAACTTGCGCACGACGCGACGCTTCTGTTGATAAGGGGTTAAACCTCCCGGAGAGGCAGCTCCTACCGGCAGCGTTTTTGGCAATTCGTCATATCCATATAAACGAGCTACTTCTTCGATTAAATCTTCTTCAATCGTAATGTCCCCTCTTCGAGTCGGAACGGTGACAGTGAACAAGTCGTCGCTAGTTTCGACAGTGAAACGGAGTCTCCGGAAAATATCGACAACATCTTGACTCGAAAGATTGGTGCCCAAAACGCGGTTGATTTTGGAAAGCGATATCGTTATTTTTTTCGGTTCTGCCTCTAAATCTCCGGCGACAACCGTTTCTCGCAGCACTTCCGCACCAGCATATTTTTCCAGAAGTTCAACAGCTCTTTCCGCCGCAGCTTTGACCCTGTTTGGATCGACACCTTTTTCGTAGCGGGCGCTCGCTTCACTGCGCAAGCTGTGATCCTTAGATGCCTTTCGAATGGTTGTTCCGTTGAAGTAAGCAGATTCGATTAAGACGGTTGTCGTATCCTGCTGAACTTCGGAATTCGCTCCCCCCATCACTCCAGCCAATGCTACGGGTTTGGAACCGTTCGTGATCACGAGATGTTCCGGCGTCAAAGTACGTTTTACATCATCTAATGTCACGATTTCTTCTCCATCATAAGCGCATCTTACCAGAATTTCTTTAGAACCAAGGCGATCGTAGTCAAACGCATGGAGAGGCTGTCCGTATTCCAGCATGATATAGTTCGTAATATCTACCACATTGTTGTGTGGACGAATACCAGCTGCCATAAGCCTTGCCTGCATCCATAACGGAGAAGGGCCTATTTTTACGTTTTTAACCACTTTGGCGACATAGAACGGATTATCTTCTTTTGCTTCCACTGTCACTTTTATGTAATCACTGGCTTTTTCTGTACTTTCATGGTAAACGGGATGAGGCAGTTTCACATCACGATCCAAAATGGCCGCCACTTCGTAAGCGACACCGAGCATGCTTAAGCAGTCGGAGCGGTTCGGCGTTAATCCTAGTTCGATGATACAATCGTCCAAGTTCAACGCTGTGATCGCATCCGCCCCCACTTCAGCATCATCCGGAAACACAAAGATCCCTTCGGCAAATTCTTTTGGCACCAATTTTCCTTCAATACCGAGTTCTTGTAGAGAACAAATCATGCCGTTCGATTCTTCGCCGCGCAGTTTGGCCTTTTTAATTTTTATGCCTCCCGGAAGGCGAGCACCTGGTTTGGCTACTGCCACTTTTTGGCCTGCAGCTACATTCGGTGCACCGCAAATAATTTGAACCGGTTCTCCTTCACCGATATCTACCAAACATTTGTTCAATTTGTCGGCAGCCGGGTGTTTTTCGCATTTTAATACATGGCCGATCACTACATTTTTAATATGTTCTCCCGGTATTTCCACGCTTTCTACCTCAATGCCGGATCGGGTTATTTTTTCCGCCAGATCCTTCGCGGAAATTCCCGAAAGATCCACGTAATCTTGAAGCCATTTCAGTGAAACCAACATATTCAGAATACCTCCTTTTCTCAATGAACCATGTTGCCTTTTTACAGGCAATCGTTATCCGTTTATGTACAAGTGCTTTTAAAGCAACAGCACCTTGCGTTAAGATTCGTGGATGGAAAATTGTTTTAAAAAGCGAATATCGTTCGTATAGAAATGACGAATATCATCTATTCCGTATTTAAGCATAGCAATTCTTTCCGGACCCATTCCGAAAGCAAAGCCCGTATATTTTTTCGAATCGAAACCGGCCATTTCCAACACATTCGGGTGAACCATACCGGCTCCTAATATTTCAATCCATCCAGTGCCTTTACATACGCTGCATCCTTTGCCATGGCAAATTTTACAGGAAATATCCATTTCCACCGAAGGTTCGGTAAACGGGAAAAAGCTCGGACGCAAACGAATTTCCCGATCCTCGCCGAAAAACCGTTTAGCAAACACTTCAAGCGTTCCTTTTAAATCACTCATGCGTATGTTTTCATCGACCACAAGACCTTCAATTTGAGTAAATTGATGAGAATGAGTCGCATCGTCGTTATCGCGGCGGTAAACTTTTCCTGGACAAATAATTTTAACCGGGCCTTTTCCTTTGTGTTTTTCCATTGTCCGTGCTTGAATAGGGGAAGTATGCGTGCGAAGCAAAATTTCCTCCGTTATATAAAACGAATCCTGCATATCGCGGGCTGGGTGATCCTTCGGCAAATTAAGCGCTTCAAAGTTATAGTAGTCTGTTTCCACTTCTTGTCCTTCCGCTACTTGATACCCCATGCTGATAAACAAATCTTCTATTTCTTCTATTATTTTGGTCAATGGATGGGCATTGCCGTTTTTGACAGGACGTCCCGGCAATGTAACATCGATCGCTTCTTCTTTTAATTGCTTTTCTATGGCCGCTTCTTCCAGCTGTTTTTGCTTTTTCTCGATTTGCTCGGCAATTTCAGCCCTCACTTGGTTGGCCAAAGCCCCGATTTTTGGACGTTCTTCTGCAGACAGCTTCCCCATTCCACGCAAAACCTCTGTAATGGGGCCTTTTTTACCTAAATAGCTGACACGAATGTCATTTAATTCTTTTAAGTCTTGAGCACTTGCCACTTTTGACAACGCTTCTTGAGCCAATTCTTTTAACTTCTGCTCCACTGTCATGCTCCTCCTTTTACATTATTTTTCCAAACGAAAACCTCGCCCCAAAGGAAAGGGACGAGGTTGGATCGCGGTACCACCCTTTTTAGCATGCCGAACCGTTCGCGGCATACTCTCTTCATACAAATAACGGCTATTGAACCGGGGCGTCTTTACATTTCCTCGGAAATGGTCCAAACGCCGACTCGAGAGGTGAACTTCGTTTGCTCTTCACATAAAAATGCTTTCAGTCACGGCATTTTCTCCCTGAATGGAAGGAAGCAAACTACTTTTCTCTGTCATTGTCTTTAACCCTATTTAAATTTGATTGGTTTCTTCTGAATGAAGTCCTTTAAAAGGATTCGTCTCTCAAAAAAGCGTTATTTTCTCTCCGCCCATTTAGGCTAAGTTCGTATTATAGGTATCATTATAGCAATTTCATTGGCAATTTCAAACCCCTTTTGTCGAATCCAGAAAGTGATACAGCAAAATGCCGGCTGCAACTGCTACGTTTAGCGATTCACTTTTCCCGTAAATCGGTACATATACATTGTGATCGGTTAATGATAATAACTCTTGCGAAACGCCGCTGCCTTCGTTGCCGACCAATACAGCAAATCCTTTAGAAGGCTGGATATCCCGATAATTTTCTGCATTTTGCAAAGTCGTCCCATAAACAGATACACCCTTTTTTTGAATCAAGCTGATCGCTTCTTCTAAAGGTGACTGTACGATGTCGACATGAAAATGGCTTCCTTGGGCAGCTCTTAATACCTTCGGATTATAGGGATCGGCGCTTCCTTTTCCTAGTACGACCGCATCGATTCCCGCTGCGTCCGCTGTCCGTATCATCGTCCCGATATTTCCGGGATCTTGAACACGGTCAATCAGCAAAAAGGTCGTACCTTGTTCAAGAGCGTTTTTTGAATCCCGTTTTTTGCAAACGGCAAAAATCCCTTGCGTCGTTTCCGTCTCAGCCAGAGATTTCGCCACTTCTGCTGTCACAATCGTGATCGGAATACCGTCCATATTCCATTTTGCAGGCAAAACAATGTTTTCCTCCATAATGATTTCTTCTATCTCATTTTTATAGGAAAGTGCCTCTTCAACTAAATGGAATCCTTCCATCATATATCGCCCGGTTTTATCTCGTTCTTTTCTCGTCGCCAGCTTCCTCCACTGCTTGACTTGTGGATTTTTAACGGATTGGATCACTTTCACTTTTTTCTCACCTTTCGACCATAGAATTCAATTACATCATTATAGCATAATGTCCGCGACGCCGCGCATTGATCCACGATCAGCTAGATATGATTTTTGCCAATCAACCGCTTTGAAAAGAGAGGACTCCCTTCTTTTCCTATAATCAAATGAAAAGGAACTTACCTTTCAAATGGGCTTTTGGCAGAATGATTTATTTTTCTTACATAGCCTAAGCAATGAAGGGGAAAATAGACATGAAAGTATGTGAAAGGAGAGGAAATGCATGAATTTGGATTTGCGAAAGGCCATCCTTCATAATGTTTCCGGCAATACGCCTGATCAGTTGGAAGATACCATCGTGGATGCCATTCAAAGCGGAGAGGAAAAAATGCTCCCCGGACTCGGTGTACTATTTGAAGTCATTTGGAAAAACGCCAGTGAAAAAGAAAAGCAGATGATGCTCGATACTTTATCCGCGGGACTGAAATAAAACAAAGCAAAAAAACTTTACGGGATTTTCCTTATGGCTCATGATCGCCAATCATTCCCAGGGATCCATCTCACTATATTACTCGCTCATTTTCATTGGAACTTAAACATTCTTCTTTTGTGTTCATGCTTGGCTTCCAATTGAATCTGAATCGTCTTATCCTTTCATCGCTTATTTCATGATGAAAGCAGCCACCTTTCTAGCAGAAAGGTGGCTGTTTTGCCACTTATACGATCATTTTCTGTCAAATTGATAAAAAGATTAATCAAATGTGATTTTATTGACAGCCTCGCGGTCGAGACGAAGAATCACTTCTCCAATCAACTTCACAGCATTTTCATAATCATCTCGATGCAGAAGCGCGGCATGGGAATGAATATAACGGGTCGCGATCGTAACCGATAACGTCGGTACTCCTTGTCCGGTAAGATGAATCGATCCGGAATCGGTGCCGCCGCCGGCAATGGCATCAAATTGATAAGGGATATTTAATTCATCTGCTACATTGGTGACAAAATCGCGCAATCCTTTATGGGAGACCATGGAAGCATCGTATAAAATGATTTGCGGTCCTTTTCCCATTTTGCTTTGTGCTTCTTTTTCCGAAACGCCCGGAGTGTCTCCGGCAATGCCGACATCAACACCGAAAGCAATATCGGGCTGGATTTTTTGAGCGGCTGTTTTCGCACCGCGCAAACCTACTTCTTCTTGTACCGTACCTACTCCATACACGATATTTTCATGTTTTTTATCTTTTAAATATTTTAGCACTCCTATGGCAATGGCAAGGCCGATGCGATTATCCCAAGCTTTGGCAAGAAGCATTTTTTCATTGTTCATCACGGTGAATTCAAAATAAGGAACCACCATATCTCCGGGGCGAACCCCCCACTCCATTGCTTCTTCGCGGCTTGAGGCGCCAATATCAATAAACATGTCTTTGATTTCGACCGGTTTTTTCCTCGCTTCCGGCGATAAAATATGCGGCGGTTTGGACCCGATAATGCCGGTAATGTCGCCTTTATTTGTCACTACCGTCACCCGTTGGGCAAGCATGACTTGGGACCACCAGCCACCGACTGTTTGAAAGCGCAAAAAACCTTTCTCGTCAATTTGCGTCACCATAAAACCGACTTCATCTAAGTGGCCCGCAACCATAATTTTAGGGCCTTTCTCGTTTCCCACTTTTTTCGCAATTAAGCTTCCAAGATGATCAGTGGTAATTTCATCCGATAATGGCTCTATGTATTTTCTCATGACTTCGCGTACTTCCCGTTCATTTCCCGGGATCCCTTTCGCGTCAGTCAGCTCTTTTAGCATAATTAACGTTTCATCCAATTTCGGCATGAGACGCCCTCCTTTTTCATAAGCTTTATTCTTTAAGTTATATAGAAAAATGGAAAACAATACAAAACTTTTACCTAATATCCTTCGCGCTGCCTTTTATAATTTACTTCATTTTTCTCAATGTATGCACGTTCTATATCTTCTGTTGAAAAGCCTAACATGTTTGCCAACAGAACGTATTCCTCCCACGCTTTTTCATAAGAAGACAATGTTTTTTCCTTTTTCAGATGATGGAAAGCTTCGTAAACTGCCAGAAATTGGTCCGTTAAATCATTGGAAGTAGAAGTGGGATCCTTGATTTGTGTAAAAGAATCAAACTTGAGCTCCAAGCCGATCGATAGCAGAAAATGAATCCCGTCTACATATTCTTCTAAAATGATCTCTTTTTCACTCGGCCCTTTTTTGCTCCAAAATTTAAAACATCTCGTCTCATTTGCAAGCTCTCCCAATTCGACTAAAAGGGCAAGCAGTTTGTGGCTGAGCAAGTTTTCATTCGCGACATGATTTTCTTGTTCAATGTATTCGTCCAGAGCTCTTTGCATGTCATATAATTTTGACAGGTTCATCGTCTGACCCCTTTCTTTTTCTCTTCTTCGCCATTATATCAAAGAAGTGAGTCTGGCAGCATTTTCGTTTCCAAGCGGAAAGATTGTCTTCTATCCATAGAACAAACGAAAAAGGCTTCATTAAGGGCAACATTCGACATTTTGTCGGTAAAAACAATAACAATAAACAAAACACCCATTCTTTTTTCAGAATGGGTGTTGAATGTTTTTTTCTTATTTTTGAAGTTGTGCTTTAGCAGTATCCGCTAATTGAGCAAATGCTTTTTCATCGTTTACTGCAAGGTCAGCTAGCATTTTGCGGTTTACTTCAATGCCGGCAAGTTTTAAGCCATGCATTAAACGGCTGTAAGAAAGTCCGTTCAATCTTGCAGCAGCGTTGATACGCGTAATCCATAGCTTACGGAAGTCGCGTTTTCTTTGACGACGATCCCGGTAAGCATACATATAGGATTTCATTACTTGTTGATTAGCAACTTTATATAAAGTGTGCTTTGCACCATAATAACCTTTTGCCAGTTTTAGAATTTTTTTGCGACGTTTGCGAGTTACTGTACCGCCTTTTACGCGTGCCATATTATTTCCCTCCTAAAAATTCTTGTCAATCTTATTTAAGGTTGTCAAGCATATGACGAATCCGTTTAAAATCTCCGCTTGATACAATAGCAGATTTGCGAAGTTTCCGTTTTTGTTTCGTAGATTTATTTGCAAATAAGTGGCTAGTGTAAGCATGAGAACGTTTTAATTTCCCAGAACCAGTCTTTTTGAAACGCTTTGCAGCGCCGCGGTGAGTTTTCATTTTTGGCATTGTGAATTCCTCCTATCAAGTTGTTACTTTTCAGATTTTGGCGCCAGAACAATAAACATGCTTCTGCCGTCCATTTTCGGCTTAGTTTCGACTGTCGCCACATCATCGCAGGCTTCAGCAAAACGATCAAGCACCTTTTGTCCCAGCTCTTTATGCGTGATGGCGCGCCCTTTAAAACGAATGGACGCTTTCACTTTATCGCCCTTTTCTAAAAACTTGCGGGCATTGCGAAGCTTCGTATTAAAATCATGTTCTTCAATCGTCGGGCTTAGGCGCACTTCCTTGACGTTGATAACCTTTTGTTTCTTGCGGGCTTCTTTCTCTTTTTTCTGCTGCTCAAATTTGTACTTGCCGTAATCCATAATTCGGGCAACAGGCGGTTTGGCATTAGGGGCAACCAAGACTAAGTCGAGATTGGCGCGGGCCGCAATTTCCAAAGCTTCATTTTTTGATTTAATGCCCAATTGCTCGCCGTTTTGGTCGATGAGACGGACTTCACGAGAACGAATGCCCTCGTTTACGATCATGTCTTTGCTAATAATGAGCCACCTCCAAAAATTTTTCAGGGAATACACCTTGCAAAAACAAGCTACAGAAAGGGCTTAGGAGTCGGGAAAGCATAAAAAAATGCGGGTATACAGAAAACCCGCATAAAAATGGATCAAGCCATATGATTTCGATTGACTCCGTTTAACCTGCCAACAGCTTATAGGCGTCAGTTCAGGTGAGAAGCGGGCTTGCTTCTGCTTGTTCTTCACGTGTATTCTATTCCATTGTCGCTTCAAAATATATCATATCTTTAAATATTGGTCAAATTATTTACAAATCAATCACGAACTCCATAATAACAAAGACCTTTCACAAAAGCAAGCTTTTTTCAAACAAACAAGAAAAAACGCTCAACTAGAGCTTATGTCGAAGCGGAGGATGCTCCGCTTCGTTTGATGCCATTATTTAGCTGAACGTCGGCTAACCTCTTCTTTAATCATTTGAACGAATTGCTCAAACGGGATGGTTTCAGATTGTTTTTCACCGTATTTGCGGACGTTAACGGTTTTGTTTTCGATTTCTTGATCGCCGACTACGAGCATATACGGAATTTTATGGACTTGCGCTTCCCGAATTTTATAGCCTACTTTTTCATCACGGTCGTCTATTTCCGCACGAATTCCTTCTGCCCGAAGTTTTTCTTGAACGGTTTTAGCATATTCAAAATGCGCATCAGCCGCAACCGGAATCACTTTTACTTGGACAGGTGCGAGCCAAGTTGGGAATGCCCCTTTGTATTCTTCTATTAAAAAGGCGACAAAGCGCTCCATCGTTGAAACGACGCCGCGGTGGATGACAACAGGTCGATGCGGCTTGCCGTCTTCCCCGACATATGTTAAATCAAAGCGTTCCGGCAGCAAGAAATCGAGCTGAACAGTAGAAAGAGTTTCATCTTTGCCTAGTGCAGTTCGAACTTGGACATCCAATTTCGGACCATAGAAAGCAGCTTCTCCTTCTGCTTCATAATAATCCAGACCAAGCTCATCCATTGCTTCCTTCAGCATGCCTTGGGCTTTTTCCCACATTTCGTCATCATCATAATATTTTTCTGTATCCTCAGGGTCGCGGTACGACAGCCGGAAAGAATACTCATTCAGGCCGAAATCTTTATAAACTTCAAGAATGAGGCGAACGACACGTTTAAATTCATCTTTAATTTGATCAGGACGGACGAAAATATGAGCGTCATTCAATGTCATTCCGCGCACGCGCTGTAAACCGCTCAGCGCACCTGAAAGTTCATAGCGATGCATCGTTCCAAGTTCCGCAATCCGGATCGGCAACTCTCGATAACTGTGAATGCCGTTTTTGAAAATCATCATATGATGAGGACAGTTCATCGGACGAAGGACTAACTCTTCATTGTCCATTTTCATGACAGGAAACATATTTTCTTGATAATGATCCCAGTGGCCGCTTGTTTTATAAAGATCCACACTGCCTAACACAGGAGTGTATACATGCTGGTAGCCCAGACTTTCTTCCTTGTCTACAATATAGCGCTCTATTACGCGTCGGATCGTCGCACCGTTAGGAAGCCACAACGGTAAGCCTTGTCCCACTTTTTGGGAATTCATAAACAGATCCAATTCTTTACCTAGCTTGCGGTGATCGCGTTCTTTCGCTTCTTCCAACATTTGAAGATGATGTTCCAAATCTTCTTTTTTGAAAAAGGCAGTTCCATAAATACGCTGCAGCATTTTATTGTTGCTGTCACCGCGCCAGTACGCTCCGGCAATGCTTAAGAGTTTAAATTCTTTGATTTTCCCGGTGGAAGGAACATGGACACCGCGACAGAGATCAAAAAATTCCCCTTGTTCATAAATGGTAACCGTTTCTCCTTCCGGAATGGCATCAATTAACTCTAGTTTATACTCATCGCCAATTTCTTCGTAAATTCGTTTCGCTTCTTCCCGTGTGACTTCTTTGCGGACAATCTCCAAGTTTTCTTTCACAATTTTCTTCATTTCTTTTTCAATTTTTGGCAAGTCTTCAGGAGTCAGCAGCTCTTCCAAATCGACATCGTAATAGAATCCGTCTTCGATAACAGGGCCAACGCCTAATTTCACATTTTTATATAGTCGTTTAATCGCTTGCGCCATTAAGTGTGCTGTGCTATGGCGAAGAATATCCAGCGCTTCCTTCTGATCAGGAGTAATGATTTCAATAGCACCGCTCGTTTTGATCGGTGTACGCAAATCCAAATGCTTCCCGTTCAGCTTGCCGGCGATGGCTTTCTTTTTGAGTCCAGAGCTGATGGAAGCGGCGATCTCTTCCGTTGTAATTCCTTCTGGAAACTCCTTTACAGCCCCATCAGGAAATGTAATTTTCAACATGTTTGACATTTGTCCATTCACTCCTTATTCCCATGATATTTTTTACTAGGATGATTCCATGTACCGTATTCATTCTCGTTCATACGGGACGAATGAACGGAGAACATCGGCTTGCTCCTACATTCATTATCCGCGATTTGACTTTTATCCATATCAAGCCGGTGAAAAACGTTCGTCATCAGGCTCAAGCGCCAAAAGATTTTTTTGGCCAACAAAAAACCCCGTCCCTCTCATGAGGGGCGAGGTTGTTCATCGCGGTTCCACCCTGCTTTCCCGAATTTTTTCCGTTATGACTGCAAAAATTCGGCTCCAGATCAGATAACGGCTGCGGCCGTCAAGCCAATACTGAGCAATCTTATTGCCGTTCCTGGCTGCGGTTTAAAGGCGGTAAGCATTCCATTCGTGTTGGAAAAGTTTCAGCCTCGCTTTTCCTCTCTGATAAACCGTAATAGAACGCTCATGTCCTTATCATTACCTTGTGCAGTATGTTCTTGTATGTACAATATTATAGGGGTTTTTCCCGACAAAATCAAGATCTGGATGGTAAATTATTAATTGGCGGCATCTTTTGATCCAATCTTCCATTGCTCTTCCCAAAATTGACGAGCAGGAAGCAAGGTCACTCTCTCTTCAAAAATATTTTGAATCGTTCTGGAAAGCCCTGATTCCCCTTCATCCGTATACAGTCGGATGTGGCCGGGGGCAAGCGATAATAACGGCACCAATGTAAAGCAATCTACCGTCAGCGGACGGTTCACTAATAACCGTTTATCCAAAACTCTTAATAAATCATCTTGATGGAGCCTTTGAAAGCTTTCATCGTAAAAGATCGGTTCGTTTTCGTGTAAATACACTCTTAACATGGGGATTTGCTGTTCTTTCTTCCGCAAAAATTCTCGTTGCATATGAATGAATACTTGATATTCCTGCTCCATTTTAAATTCATCAATAGCCAGTTCCACGTATTTGCCCACTCGATCCCAAAACGGTTTAAGCCGAAATTTAGCGAATCCTTCAAAATGAACATGGGACTCATTCTCCGGCAAAGAAAGAAAAGAATCCCGCAAGAACGGTACTTCAGGAAACTCTTCCAGCAGTTGGATCAGTTCCTTTCTTTCACCGGAAAACATCTCGCAAATAATCTCCAGAATTCGTTGGCTTTCTTCTTTATCCTTGTACCAATAAGACGTTTCTAATAATTGTTTTGCCCATTGGATTCGTTTCCATTCCAACATAAATTCTATAAACACCGTGCAAATCGAACTCGAATTCCATGTCTTTTGCGGATGGCGAACGAAATACGGAGCGGTTGAAAATCGCTTTTGCTGCAGCTCAACTTTCACATGATTCTTTTTCGAGAACTCGCTCCATTTGAAAGCATCAAGCTGGTTGGAAAATAAAATTTCAATCAAGATGGCCCCCCCTTGTCCGTAAACTTTATATTTCATATATATGGGGGACCCAATGGTTTTAGAATAGACTTTCTTGCTTTGATGTTAGTACCAAATAGACAGAGCTTTGTTTTGGACATTCATTCCTTTCATAAGCATATCTAGCGAGGGGTATAGTTCATTTAGAAAAAAAGAAACCACAAGAAGGAAAGCTCCTTTGCAGCTTGTGGCTTTAAGAAGATGATTATTTGAGAGAGGAAACAAAGCTTGCATCGTTTCTTTTAAAGAGAGATGCCTACGCTTGTCAAAAAATCGTTCCTACCTTTCTCTTCTATTAGGACCATCCAATTTTACAGCGATGGTCAAAAATTTGATTCGTTCCATAATTCTGGCGGCCTTCAACTTCTCTTCTTCTCCTCTTTGCGAATGAGAAAAATGAAACTCCAGTTCATCATAATCAAAATTGGAGCTGAAAAAAGTAGGCAGTCTTTCCAAGCTGCGGTATTGAAGAATGGGGCCCAGAATATCATCTCGCATCCAGCTGGACACGGATTCTGCACCGACATCGTCCAGCATAAGAACCGGTGTTTTTTTAATCATATCGAGTTTTTCATTGATGGAATGGTCGTTTAATGACTGCTTCATTTCTCTTACAAACTCAGGAAAATAAACAATATACGAGGGAACACCGACATTTGCCAACTCGTTGGCGATTGCTCCTAATAAATAAGATTTTCCAACGCCAAAATGCCCGTACAAATATAAACCCCTCTGTTGCTTTTGAGTATGATAGCCCGCAACAAATTCTTCGGCATATTTGAGCGCTTTAATTCTCCCAGGAGTATTGAAATCGAACGTCTCAAATGAAGCCTTCAACACTTCTTTCGGAACATAGATGCTTTGAATCAATTTTTCTGTTTTCCGCTGCTCATCAAAGATGATTTTTCTTTGGCAGCGTCTGTATTCGATATCAATACTGCCCTTTCGCATGACCAGCACAGGTTCATACCCCTGCATCATATTTCTGCATTGGCTTAAATCGGGGCAGCCTTGACAACCTTTACTTTGGGTTATATATTCATATAATTTTCCTAAACTTTTATCCAAAACTTCCGAGTCCACTTCGTCTCGATGCTTTTCCAAAAAGTCGGAAACATCCGGATTTCCCAAGATATCCTTGCGCACCGCCTGGTATCTTTTGTGAAAATCGGGCGAACTAAGCCGTTTTAGCGAATCTTGGATACGTTTCATTTATGTTCACCTCCCGCCGTTTTTCTTTTCTTTAATTTTTCTTCCAACTTCCGTTTTTCCGCCTCAAAGTCAAAATCTTCGTCCTCTTCCTTCGAGGCTGATTTTTTCGATTCGTATTCTTGAAACCAATCAGGCAGCTTTTCGATACGGACGGGCTTTTTTTTCATTTGGTTCGTTTGGTTCGTTGTCTTTTTCTGATTCGCCCACTCCAAATATTGGCGATGCTCTTTTTTGGCCAATTCCAACGCTTCTTTTACCGTCTTTATCTTCTTTCGTGCCCAATGTGCGGCCACTTTCTCCAAGTAAGCCTTTGACAATTTCATATCTGTTTTTAACAATACGTATTGGATCAAAACATTAACGACACCCGGCGAGAGCTTTTGCTGGAACATAATCTCTTCAATCGCCTGCAAATCAGCTTTAGAAGGCATACTTCCCGATATGTCAATCAACAGCTGTCGTGGAGAAGTCGTTTCCAAGTATACAATCAGTTCATCTTCAGGGCTGTCTCCTTTTGTTTGGCTTCGCAATACGGGAGGCTGCACTAAATCCACTAGTTCCGGAAGTTCAGGATTTACCTTTAACTGGTACCAATCTCTGGCTGATTTTCGTAATTGATCAATATCCACCTCATCGTTCTCATCCAATGCGCTTAAAAGAATATTCTTCATTTCCAATTCATTGATGCCATATAGATGGGATAACTTCAAAATCGTTTCTTTCACTTGCGGAGTAAGCGTTTGTTTCGGCACCATGACACTTTTCAATCCGCTTTCCAAAAGCTGAAAATCGAATTGTTCGTCATTCAGTGTAAGTCCGGGATTTTCCGGTCTTTTTAAAAATTCTTCCCCCGTTTCAGATTGGCTATCGGAAAGTGCTTCCGAATCCATAACGGCAGACGGCGAAGAAGAGAACACCTCCGGCCATGATCTTGTCACTTCTTTATAAGATTCATGTTCAATCGTTTCATTTGAAAAAAATTTCTTCAATCGCAAAAATTGAGAACGACCGATTTTGCGATATAAAAAGACGTTCAGCATCCCATCTTGAAAAAACTGTTCCGGCGTCAGCGGCGGCAATAACTCATAAATATAGCTTCGGGAGTCTCCCATTTCTTTTACATATGTTTTTAACAATCCGATTCCTTCTAATTTTAATCGTTCATGATAAATCGTTTTTAAATTCATATTTAAAAAATTCATCAACCCATAATGATTGGAAGTTTTGGACCAAAGCCGATTTTCCTCCGCTTGGGCCCAAAGCGTCATATATAAACTAAAACAAGCAGAGCCGATTAACGGTTGATACAGAAAGGTAAGAATTTTTCGATCGGTGTCATGAAGGATTCCGCTTAATTTGACCGAATACTCATCCACTGGTTGCAATTCATTCCAAAACGGTTTCATTTTAATCGAACCTTTCTAAACTCATTCATGTTTACGTACAGGAATTATGCGTATCTGGGGTCTCTTTTAGCTGCAGGCCGAAACGGAATGTATGCACGAGGCTAGAAGAAAAAAAGCCAGAGATTTGTTCAAACTCCAGCTTTTTATTTTTCTTTTTTGATCAGTTCTTTCAATTCTTCTAAAAATACATTTATATCCTTGAATTGACGATAAACGGAAGCAAAGCGGACATATGAGACTTCATCCACTTTCGCCAAACGATCCATCACCATTTCACCGATTTTCTCTGAATGAACTTCTGATACACCTTCATTTCGGATTTCTTTTTCGATATCGAGCGTGATCTGTTCCAGCTGCTCAAGAGAGACCGGACGCTTCTCGCAAGCTTTAATGAGACCGCGTAATATTTTTTCTCGGCTGAATTCTTCCCGAGTATTTTCTTTTTTGATCACGATCAGCGGCAGCTCTTCCACACGTTCAAACGTGGTAAATCGATAGGAACAGCTTTCGCATTCGCGCCTTCTGCGTATCGATCTTCCTTCATCGACCGGCCTTGAATCCACCACGCGGGTGCCGTTGTGCTGACATGCTGGACATCTCATAAAATCACTCCGTCTCATCTCAATATTCCCGCATTCTACCTAGAATGATTATATAATAATGGAGTTTTTGAACGCAATTTTTCTTTCAAATGAAGCGACATTGCCAGAGATAAGTAAAAGGGTGCATGATTGCCATGCACCCCTGAATTTTACAATGCTTTTATATTTTGAGACTTCACTTGTACCGGGCCCATCCCTCTCGGCAATTCAATGGTTTCACGAGTCTGGGCACCTAATGCTTCAGCTATATAATCAGCAGCAATATTCGGATTCAAATCGCCGCATGTATAAACGTCAATGCTTGCATATCCGTGCTCTGGGAAGCTATGAATCGTTAAATGTGATTCTGATATAATCACTACCCCGCTTACGCCTTGAGGAGCAAATTTATGAAATGCTACCTCTCTGATTTCTGCACCAGATTTCAATGCGGCTTCCACGAAGATTTTTTCAATTTGTTCCACATCGTTCAGTTTTTCAAATTCACAGCCCCAAAGTTCAGAAATGACATGACGACCCATTGTTTCCATTGATCGTTTCCCCCTTTTACAAAATTTTTTTCGATCAAAAGAATATTTTTAAAAGTTTTATAACTACCACGGGGGAAAGTTAGTCCGAAGAGGTCCTAACCCTTTAAGTAGTTATGATTCCATTATAAGAAGTTCACGAATCATAGTATACTTGGTTTAATATCTTTTTGCAATAATGTTTTTGTCGAATGCAGGCAAAAATCGTTTGTACTGTTAAGAAGGACCAACCCGGTTAAATAAAAAGGCTCCATATGACATGATTTTCAGTCTCAATGGATAGAACCTTTCGCTGGATTAAGCAAAAAACGAACTCATCCATATCATAATAAAGCTAAACGTATCCCATAAAAAAAGAGGCTGACTTTATAGGTCGCCCCTCTCCTAAGCACAAAGAGGGAGCCTGGCCCAGTCAACCTCTGTAAAACAACAGTTTCTAGCTGGAAAACATATGCGAAGCTATGGTGCATCTTGTTAAACACGAAAACTAGCTTTTTTCAGTTTTTACGTTTCAACCAATTTTCATTTCAGCTTTTTTTTCCATTTCTTGCGCGACAAAAGTGGCCAACTCCACTACACGGCAGGAATAACCCCATTCATTGTCATACCAAGCCAACACTTTTGCCTTTTTTCCGCCGATGACGATCGTGGATAATCCATCGATTATGGCAGAACGTGAATCGGTATTAAAATCGATGGAAACAAGCGGTTCGGTAGTGAATCCAAGTTTTCCTTTTAAAGGACCTTGGCTGGCGGCAATAAACGCTTGATTAATTTCATCGGCCGTAACTTCCCGTCGCAAATCCACCACTAAATCCACTAAAGACACGTTCGGAGTCGGCACGCGCAGCGCCATCCCATGCAGTTTTCCTTTCAATTGCGGCAGCACAAGCGCCAGCGCTTTAGCCGCCCCTGTAGTGGTCGGTATGATGGACTGGCCGCAGCTGCGGGCTCTTCGCAAATCTTTGTGAGGATTATCAATATTTTTCTGATCATTTGTATAAGCATGAACGGTTGTCATCAACCCATTTTCGATGCCGAATTCTTCATCCAGCACTTTCGCTACCGGCGCCAGACAGTTGGTGGTACAAGAAGCATTGGAAATAATATGATGCTTTTCTATGTTTAAATCGCTTTCATTCACGCCCATGACAATCGTAACATCCTCATTTTTGCCGGGCGCCGTCAAAATGACTTTTTTCGCTCCGGCCTCAAGGTGAAGAGACGCTTTTTCACGGGAATTAAATTTGCCAGTTGCTTCAATCACGATATCTATTTGAAGATCTCCCCAAGGAAGCTCTGCTGGATTTCGGTTGTTTAATAATTGAATTTTTTTGTTGTTGACAATAATGGCGTTGTCTTCTGCTTCGACCTCTCCTTCAAACTTTCCATGATTGGAGTCATATTTAATGAGATGAGCTAAAGTAGCAGCAGGGTAGCTTGCATTAATGGCTACAATATCTAATTTTTCTTCTAAAATGGCTCTTCGTAAAAACATCCTTCCTATGCGGCCAAAGCCATTGATTGCTATTCTCGCCTTCATCATTCCGGCTCCTCCTATATGTTATACTTTTAAGGGAATTAACTAAAATTAGTATAACATATTTCATTTTTAATGGAATGATTATTTTGCATATTTTTTTGACCATCCCTTTTTATACCATCACAAAAGTTCACCATGCTATCCATAAAACAAAAAGGCTGTCCAATCTTCAGACAGCCTTTTGTTTACGGGCGGAGGGCCCATATTTCGATGATATGTTCCAACTGTTTTTTTGTTTCGGTAATGGTCCCATTGTTATTGATCACTGCATCCGCTTTACTGGCTTTTTCTTCAAGAGACATTTGTGCCGAGATTCGAATCTCGGCAGCCTCTTTATCTAAACCGTTTCGTTTCATCAGTCGTTGAAGCTGTATGTTTTCATCTACATAGACCACGATGGTTTTATCCACCATCCATGTCAGTCCGCTTTCAAAAAGAAGCGGAATATCTAAAAAAATCGTTTGCTTTCCATTCCGAATGGCCTGCTCTTTTTCCAAAAGCATCTGTTTTCGAACAGCCGGATGTACAATAGCGTTCAGTTGAAGTCTTTTCTGCTCGTCGCGAAATACGAGGTCGCCAAGCTTAGGTCGGTTAATTTCCCCATTCTCCAACAGAATGTCTTTTCCGAATGTCTCCACTATTTTTTTATAAGCCTCTTCTCCAGGTTGAACGACAATCCTTGCGGCAACGTCGGCATCAATCACTGTAAAGCCCTTTTCTTTCAAAAGACTTGATACCGTGCTTTTTCCACTGGCGATGCCGCCGGTTAAACCGATAATGGCAGCCATTTGCGTCCCCCCTTTTCCATTCTTGTCATCGTATGAAAGATACTAGGTCTCTTTTAACCAATTTTCCAAAATCCAATTAACATTAACAGCAATCCGGGGAGATACGTTAATCTTTGCACCCATTGCCTCTTGGAAAATACGGACCCCATCTTCAGCCCGGCAGAAACAAATATTAGACTCATAATGGCAACGGATGCGGATAAAAAAACGGGAGAATAGCCAAGCATGGCCGCTCCCAATCCGGCTCCGAAAGCATCAAGGGATAAAGCAATTCCAAGCATGACCGCTTCCAGGCCCGTAATCGTTCCCGATCGATCAAAATCCGCTTTTGTCGGCGTCTTTAAAATACTAATCACTAAACCGACGGACTTTAATTCCAATTTAAAAATCATCTTTTCATGCGGAAGCTCTTCTTCATCTTTTTGATGGCTGCGAAAAAGCGGAAAAAGCGCCCATGCTCCCAAACCGATCAAAATAATGCCGCCAATCAGCGATGCCAAATGCGGGGACAATATCTGGCCGAATAAGCGGCCGATCATCATTGCCAGCAGCAAAGCCACACCTGAACAGCAAGAAAGAATCACGACAGACTTCAAAGGGAGTTTCATTTGTTTGATGCCGTAGGCAAGTCCCGTACTGAAATTATCAAGACTAACCGCAAACGCAAGTAAGAGTAAAGAAAAGAATGATCCCATTTGTGCAATCTCCTTCCTATCTGCCTGAAAATAATATATGGAAGGAGCTCGCCCATTGTTCATTCGTTTTCAAACGGCCGACAATGTCAATGCTGACAGTTTGAGCAAAAATGTGTGCCGCGGCCAGCGACTTTTATTTTTTCGATAGGACGCCCACAGATCCGGCAAGGCTCCCCGTTTCTCGCATACACGAACAGTTGCAGCTGGTACGTCCCTTTCTTTCCTTGTGAATTCACATACGAGCGGACCGTGCTTCCGCCTTTATCGATGGCCTCTTTCAACGTAGTGATGATCTCCGCTCTTAGCTTTTCTATTTCCTTATCATTCAAATCCTGTGCTTTCCGCTCCGGATGAATCCCGGAACGAAACAACACTTCATCGACATAAATATTGCCGAGTCCAACCACTACTTTTTGATCCAGCAGAACAGCTTTAATCAATCTGCTGGTTTTTTTCAGTTGTTCTTTTAAAAAGGCGAATGTGAATGCATCAGAAAAAGGCTCCAGACCTAAGTGCGATAAAGGAGGAGCAAAAAATTCTTCTCCCTTTGGAAACAAATGAAACGTTCCAAATTTCCGTACATCTCTGTACAACAGATGCGTACCGTCAGTAAAGTGGAACACTAAATGGGTATGAGGATCCGGCTCTATCTTTTCTTCCACACGATAGCGACCTTCCATCCGCAAATGCGATACAACAGAATAGTCATCAAAATGGAAAATCAAGAATTTCCCTCGTCTGGATATATCATGGATCGTCTGTCCGTTCAACGTTTTTCGAAAAGTGTCTGCGTCTGTATTTTGAATCATTTTCGGCCAACGGATCGTCACGTCTTTTATCGTTTTCCTCGTGGTTAAAGGAAGCAATGTTCGCCGAACGATTTCTACTTCCGGCATTTCAGGCAAAACCTATCACCTCCAAACCGCCTATTTAGCATCATACCAAGTGGGGCCATAGGCATAATCCACTTTTAGCGGAACTTTCAATTCAACCGCATGTTCCATTACATCTGGTACGATTTTTTTCATCGTTTCTATCTCATCGGGAGGAACTTCAAAAATCAATTCATCATGCACTTGAAGAAGCATTCTCGATTTAAGCTGTTCTTTCTTCAATCGTTCTGCCATATCAATCATTGCTTTTTTAATAATATCAGCAGCGCTTCCTTGTATTGGCGTATTCATGGCCGTCCGCTCTGCAAAGCTGCGTACATTGAAATTTCGGCTTGTAATCTCCGGCAAATATCGTCTTCTATGAAGCAATGTGGTTACATAACCTTTTCGTTTCGCTTCTCTAACAATCTCATCCATATATTCTTTTACATCCGGATAAGAAGCAAAATAACGTTCAATAAACTGACCGGCTTCCTTTCTCGTAATCCCTAAATTTTGTGAGAGTCCATAATCGCTGATTCCATAGACAATCCCAAAATTAACGGCTTTCGCCTGTCTCCTCATATTGGATGTCACTTCTTCTTTTTGTACATGAAAAACATCCATGGCCGTTTTGGTGTGGATATCCATATCCTCTCGGAAGGCTTCAATAAGCTTTTGATCACCGGATATATGAGCGAGAACCCGCAATTCGATTTGTGAATAATCCGCTGAAAAGATGACCCAATCTTTTTCAGACGGGACAAAAGCTTGGCGGATTTTCCTTCCTTCTTCGAGTCTGATCGGGATGTTTTGCAAATTAGGATCTGCGGAACTCAGTCTGCCTGTCTGTGTAAGAGCTTGATTAAAGCGAGTATGCACTTTATGAGTATTTTGGTGAACGACTTTCAACAGCCCATCTATATAAGTGGATTGCAATTTTCCTAGCTGGCGGTACTCCAAAATGTAGCGAACGATTTCATGACTGCTTTCCAATTTTTCCAATACATCGGCGGATGTGGAATAACCTGTTTTCGTTTTCTTTATCACCGGCAGCCCCATTTTTTCAAATAAAATATGCCCTAGTTGTTTAGGAGAGTTAATGTTAAACTCTTGTCCGGCCAATTCATAGATTTCCTTTTCGATTTCCTGCAGCCTGTTGTGAAGTTCGTCACCCATTTCTGTCAACCGATCCACGTCCACCTTTACGCCTGTCCATTCCATATCGGCCAAAATCAAAGCAAGCGGCATTTCTAAATCGTAAAAAAGAGAGAGCTGATCATTTTCTTTCAGAACATCTCGACATGTTTCCGCCAATTTAGTAAGCCCCACCGCTTTTCTTGCAATATGCTCCTCATAAATTTCTCTGTCCGGGAGCTTTAATTTCGCCCCTTTTCCGTAGACCGCTTCGTCGGATTGCACTTCATTAAAACCATGAAGCTTAGCTACATCGGCAAAATCGGAAGGGGATTCAGACGGGTTAATTAAATAAGAAGCTAGCAGTAAATCAAATTCAATCCCTTTCAGTTCAATTCCATGCCTCCGCAAGGCAATAACCGTACGCTTAGCATCAAACACCGTTTTCTTTTTCGTTTCGTCTTCAGCCCATTTTTTAAAAACAGGAGATTTTAAAGTTGATTCTGTCGGCAAATAAAAAATTCCTTTTTCATTTTGAACAGCCATACCGACAATGTCGCTAATGAAATAATTTTCACCAATCATCTCTAAATAAAAAGAATTTTCCTGTTCGAACAAATCCTCCGTGATTTCTTCGACAGTTTGATACTCCAATTTTTCTAATGGCTGCACTTCTGTTTCCTGAGTTTGATCTATTTTCTCCAGCAGAGACTGGAATCCAAGTTCCTTATAAATACTCTGAACTTTTTCCCAGTCCGGTCCTTGATACTCAAGTTCGTCAACCGTAATCCCTAAAGGAGCATCTCTTTTAATGGTTGCTAGTTCTTTGCTCATTAAAGCTTGTTGTTTATGTTCTTGAAGCCGTTCTTTTAGCTTTTTTCCGCTGATTTCATCAATAGAATCGACTACCTTTTCAACGGTTTCAAATTCTTTTAACAGTTTAATCGCCGTTTTTTCGCCGATTCCAGGGACTCCAGGAATATTATCCGAAGAGTCTCCCATCAAACCTTTCATGTCGATAATTTGTTGAGGGGTAAGACCGTATTTTTCTTTTACATGTTCCGGAGTGTATTCTTCAATATCGGTAATTCCCTTTCGACAGAGACAAACCGTTGTTTTCTCCGAAGCCAATTGGGTCAAATCTTTGTCTCCGCTGTAAATTTTGATTTCAAAATCTTTTTTCTCCGCTTCTAATGAAAGGGTACCAATGATATCATCCGCTTCATAATTTTCCAGTTCAAATTGCGGAATGTGAAAAGACTTTAATAAATCGCGGATAAACGGAAATTGCTCCGATAGTTCCGGAGGCGTTTTTTGCCTGCCGCCTTTATATTCCTTGAATGTTTCATGTCGAAAAGTCGTTTTGCCGGCATCAAATGCCACCAACATATGGGTTGGCTTTTCTTCCTCTAATATTTTGTTCAGCATCATCGTAAAGCCGTAAATCGCATTGGTGTGAATACCTTTTTCATTATTTAATAACGGAAGGGCGAAAAAAGCACGGTATGCAATGTTGTTTCCATCTATCAAAATCAGTTTCTTCTTCACTAGGCAACCTCCCTTTGTCTTCTCCTACTTGTTATTCTACCATGCAAAGAACCGAAAAGAAAAAAGCGGTTTTCCATCCGCTTTTTCTTTATGGAGGCCCCTTCAATCATGAAAATGCGCCATTTCTCACTAATCGGGCACCAAGGACGTTCCACCATTTAACAAAACTATTTTATATGACAAAAGCTTGTTTTCCAATTGGATTCAATGAGCTGATTTCAAGCGGAGAGATCTATCAGAGGGCGATAAGCGGCCGTCCATCCTTTTTACGATCTTTATGACTTTTATAATGAAATCCGGATAGCAGCTTTTGTTAAACTAATTGTTTATTTTGGCTCTTCAAATTTATAGCCGATTCCTCTGATGGTCTTAATATATTGGGGTTTTTTCGTATTATTTTCGATTTTTTCACGCAAATGGCTAATATGAACATCTACAATTCGCGTATCGCCGGCAAAATCATAATTCCAAACCGCATTTAGAAGCTGGTCTCTTGATAAAACTCGGCCTTTGTTTTTAATTAAATATAGGAGCAGCTCAAATTCTTTTGGCGTCAATTCCAAAAGTTGATCTTTATAATAAGCCTCGTACAGATGTTGATAAATGGTCACATCGCCGACTTGCAGAAAATCAGGTTCTTGCGACTGTTCACTTTGTGGTTCCGTAAGAAACTGCTGTCTTCTTAAGATCGCTTTCACCCTGGCCATCAATTCACGAGGGCTGAATGGCTTCGTCATATAATCATCAGCACCAAGTTCCAATCCAAGAACTTTATCCACTTCTTCATCTTTGGCGGTCAACATCAAAATGGGGGTCATGATTTTTTGCTGTCGAAGCTGTTTGCAAACCTCCATGCCATCCAATTTTGGAAGCATCCAATCCAATATAATCAAATCCGGTTTCTCATTGAATACTTTTTGCAGAGCCTCTTCACCGTCATACGCAGAACTTGTTTGGAACCCCGCTTGCTCTAAATTATATTGGATCAATGTAACGATAGATGATTCATCATCGACAATCAAAATGTTTTTTTTCATGGATATGAATCCCGCCCTCTTTTCATTTTTGCTTCTTCTCTTCCATTATATTAGTAATCGTTCGCTGTCAAAAGCTCTTTTCACGATTATTTGCAAGAGATAAAGGGATTGATTGAAAAAAGGCAAAAAGAAAAGCTCTATGAGAACGATTCGGTAAACGATCGCGCTTCATAGAGCTTTTCCTAACGAATGAAAGTTTATACTAAAGAAGCCATGACGTTGCGTACGGAATCTGCCGATTTAGCTAGTGCAGCTTTTTCTTCTTCCGTCAGCTCCAATTCGATCACTTTTTCAATTCCGTTTGCGCCAAGAATGGTCGGAACTCCAAGATAGATTCCTTCAAATCCGTATTCACCCTCTAAATAGGCAATGGCCGGAAGAATGCGGCGTTGGTCTTTCACGATGGCTTCCACCATTTCTACCAAAGAGGCTGCAGGTGCGTAATAAGCAGACCCATTGCCAAGGAGATTGACAATTTCACCGCCGCCTTTGCGAGTGCGTTCCACAATGGCATCTAAGCGATCTTTCGGAATTAACGTTTCAAGCGGAATTCCCCCGGCATAAGAGTAGCGCACAAGCGGAACCATATCGTCGCCATGCCCGCCCAGAACAAAACCAGTGACATCTTTTACGGAAACATTCAATTCCTGCGCGACAAAAGTACGGAAACGAGCAGTATCGAGCACCCCTGATTGACCAATGACACGGTTTTTAGGGAATCCGGATTCTTTAAAAACCGTATATGTCATGGCATCGACAGGATTTGTCAGCACAATGATGTAGCAGTTTGGAGAATATTTCACCACTTCTTTCGTAACGGCTTTCATTATCTTTTGGTTTGTTTGTACAAGATCATCGCGGCTCATACCAGGCTTACGGGCAATTCCAGCTGTGATGACCACAACGTCTGAATCTTTTGTTTCTTCGTAATTGGAAGTACCCGTAATATTGGCATCGAACCCTTGGACAGGACTAGCTTCCAGCATATCTAAAGCTTTCCCTTTTGTAGGATTTTCCATGTTAGGAATATCGACCAAAACGACATCTCCAAGTTCTTTTTGAGCAAGTAAAAACGCTGTAGTTGCTCCCGTAAAACCGCCACCGATTACAGAGATTTTTTTACGCTTCAACGCCAAGAGAAGTTCCTCCTTATTATGGATTTATATAAAGAAGCAGGCTCTCAACGATTTAAGAGCCCGACTTCTATCCAACAAATGGACATTATTCCATATTCGCAATTAATTGTGACCCAAATTCGGATGTTTTGACTTCTTTAGCCCCTTCCATCAAGCGCGCAAAATCATATGTGACCACTTTGGAAGCAATGGTCTTTTCCATCGATTTGACAATTAAGTTGGCCGCTTCATTCCAACCTAAATGTTCAAGCATTAATACGCCGGACAAAATAACGGATGATGGATTCACCTTGTCCAAATTAGCATATTTTGGAGCCGTACCATGTGTTGCTTCAAAAATAGCATGTCCAGTTTCATAGTTAATATTAGCCCCTGGAGCAATACCGATTCCGCCTACTTGAGCAGCAAGAGCATCAGAAATGTAGTCTCCATTTAAATTCATAGTGGCCACTACATCAAATTCACGCGGACGTGTTAAAATTTGTTGCAAGAAAATATCCGCAATCGCATCTTTTACAATAATTTTTCCGGCTGCTTCTGCCTCTTGTTGAGCTTTATTGGCAGCTTCTGTTCCTTGTTCTTCTTTGATGCGGTCATATTGAGCCCACGTGAATACTTTATCGCCGAATTCTTCTTCCGCCAATTCGTATCCCCAATTTTTGAAGGCACCTTCTGTAAACTTCATAATATTTCCTTTATGTACTAATGTAACAGATTTTCTGCCTTCTTTAATTGCATAGTTAATAGCCGCTCTTATAAGACGCTTAGATCCTTCTTCCGAAACCGGTTTAATGCCGATTCCAGAAGTTTCTGGGAAGCGGATTTTTTTGACGCCCATTTCATTTTGAAGAAAATCAATGACTTTTTTCACTTCAGGAGTGCCTTTTTGATATTCAATTCCAGCGTAAATATCTTCCGTATTTTCACGGAAAATGACCATATCGGTATCTTGCGGGCGTTTTACCGGTGAAGGTACTCCTTCAAAATAACGTACTGGACGCAGGCACACAAAAAGATCGAGTTCTTGTCGTAAAGCAACATTTAAAGAACGAATTCCACCGCCTACCGGAGTTGTTAAAGGCCCTTTAATCGCAATGAGATATTCTCGGATGACATCCAATGTTTCTTGCGGAAGCCATTCACCTGTTTTATTGAAAGCTTTTTCGCCGGCATATACTTCTTTCCAAACGATTTTTCTTTCGCCTTTATAAGCTTTTTCCACCGCCGCATCTAAAACGCGTGAAGCTGCTCTCCAAATATCAGGGCCTGTTCCGTCCCCTTCAATAAATGGAATAATCGGATTATTAGGTACTTTTAAAACTCCGTTCTGTACTGTGATTTTTTCCCCTTGTGACATGCTCTTATACCTCCAATTTCAGAATCAAAGGTTAGAAGCCATCTGCATCTAACCTTTGTGCAACTATTCTTATTACACCAATAATTCGCGCATTTGTAAACAATAGATTCACGAACTTGCTTTCCCCAAGCAAGCGCTACCAATCGTTCAACGAACGACGTTAAACCACTTATAGCCTGTTATCAACGATCTTCCAGCGGAACATACACTTGTTTGGAAGGACCGATGTATTCAGCCCGCGGACGAATTAAACGGTTGTTGTCATACTGTTCTAATATATGGGCAATCCATCCTGAAACACGGCTGACGGCAAAGATTGGCGTGAAAAGATCATGATCAATTCCCAAGCTGTGGTAAACAGATGCAGAATAGAAATCGACATTCGGCGGCAAACCTTTTTCAGACGTCACAATTTCTTCAATTCGAGTAGAGATTTCAAACCACTTTGGTTCTCCTCTGAGAGCTGTTAATTTTCGGGACATTTCTTTTAAATGTTTTGCACGAGGGTCGCCTTTGCGGTATACTCTGTGACCAAATCCCATTATCTTTTCTTTGTTGGCCAGTTTTTTCCGAATATATGGTTCCACGTTTTCAACGGAATCGATTTCCGTCAACATTTTCATTACTTGCTCGTTTGCACCGCCATGAAGAGGTCCTTTTAAAGCACCGATCGCTGAGGTAATACCAGAATAAATATCTGACAAGGTGGCTACACATACACGCGCAGTAAAAGTAGAAGCATTCAATTCATGGTCGGCATGTAAAATCAATGCTTTATTAAATGCTTCTTCTTCAATACTTTCCGGTTCTTTTCCGTTCAGCATGTAAAGAAAATTCGCTGCAAAGCTTAAATTTTTGTTTGGCGGAATTGGTTCAAGCCCTTTACGAATGCGGGCAAATGTTGTGACCAATGCAGGCATTTTTGCTTGCAGACGGATTGCTTTTCGATAATTCGCTTCCTCGCTCATATCGTCAGCTTCTTCGTCATACAATCCTAAAAAAGATACTGCAGTGCGAAGCGCGGCCATGGGATGGACTTTATCAATTGGATACATTTTAAAATGGTCAATAATTTCTGGAGGAATTTCATAGTTTTCAGAAAGCTGATTTTTTAATTCGTGTAATTCCGTTTTTGTCGGCAAACGGCGATGCCACAGCAGATATATCACTTCTTCAAACGAAGCATTTTCCGCTAAGTCATCAATGTTATAACCCACATATGTAAGGGTATCATCAATAATAGAACTTACAGAAGTAGAAGCGGCAACTACTCCTTCCAGACCACGAGTTGCAGTCATACCCATCTCTCCTTTGTCTTAAATTTCCCCATTACCCACTTTTTTTGCAAATAATGAATAAATAGTAAAAAAATTTTCTTATGCGCTCGCTTATTTGCGGACAAATTCCTTTATATTCAATCCATACTAAAGGATGCGCTTACACGTCTTATTATAACTAATTATCTGACTTTTGTGAACCAAAAGCGCTTAAAATTAAAAAAATTATTTTTTTAGAAAAATGACTTTCTTTATTGAAAATAGTCGGATATTTTTTTCTAGTGAAAAAAACTAAAGATTCTCATTGCTGTATAAGCTATTCCTGCCCCAATAAGAGGACCGACAGCCACTCCTTTAAAGAGGGCAATCGCCAAAACCGTCCCCAACACAAGTGACGTCGTGATATGAGGAGATTCGGCCAGTAAAGATACCCCATGCTTTCCTAAAATGGCAACGATAATACCGGAAATTAACGCAATCCATGCATAAGGAGATTTTAAGGATTCCGTTAAATCTTTGAAACCGATCTCGCCTGTTGCAATAGGCACCAGGACAGCCACTGTAATGATGGTCACTCCCCAATTGATTCCTTTTGAGTGGATCAATGAAAAAATTTTATCATCCGTACCGATGACTTTTAAAACTAATAATACAGCTATCGCCACCATTAAAGATTGGTTTTTGGAAATAAAACCGATCGCTAATAGCAGCAGTAAAAATAAAAAAGGTTGTTGTGACATCATGATGCATTCCTTTCTTTAAGATTTAATTCAGGAAAAGAATCATTTTCCATGTCCATATGGAATGAATGGTATTCTGCCATCCTCTCTTTGATTAAAAAATCGACTGTTATTCATCCGAATCATGCAAAGGGGCCTTTATGGATTCTAACACGCTATAAAAAAAGATAACACTTTTATTCTCACGGGGTAACTGCTACAATACAAATAGATTGCAAGATCTTATTTGGTATAAGGAGAGAAAAGTCGATTGAATCCTGAAAAGCTATATCGTGTTTTGCGCTTTTTTATTGTGGTTGGAGCTGTTTTGCTGTTGTTGTACGCGCTCTTTGTCGTGTCAAAAGTAACTTATCCGTTCATTATTGCGCTGGCGATCGCTTTTTTGATTAACCCACTCGTGAATGTCCTCGAAAAGCGCCTGAAGTTTCCGAGACCCGTTGCGGTAATTGCCTCAATCCTTATTATTTTTGCTATTTTTATCGGCATCATTTCCTTGCTGATAACAGAAATTGTAGCGGGCGCGAATTATTTGGCAAACGTAGTCCCGGGACATGTGGAAACGATTGTCAAGTACACGGAAAATTTTATTGCCGGCCAAATCATCCCGTTATATGATCAAGCTTCAAAACTGTTCAAAAATTTGGGCGCCAACCAACAAGAAACCATTTTGAACAATATTCAAAATGTCGGCCAAAAAATTGCTACAAGTGCCGGAGAGTTTTTAAAAAATTTCTTCTTAAAGCTTCCTGATCTAATTTCTTGGATTCCTAATGCAGCTACTGTTCTAATCTTTTCATTGCTAGCCACTTTTTTTATCAGCAAAGATTGGGACAGACTAAAAGATCGATTTGAAAAATATATGCCCAAAAAGGCACGTTCAAGCAGCGAGCGGGTATTTGTGGACCTCAAAAAAGCACTTTTTGGTTTTGTCCGTGCCCAACTCACACTCATTTCGATGACGGCCGTGATCGTGTTAATTGGATTGCTTATTTTGAGGGTTAAATACGCCATCACGATTGCATTAGTCACAGGACTCGTGGATCTTATGCCATACCTTGGAACGGGAGTCGTTTTTGTCCCGTGGATTATTTACGAATTTATTTCCGGGGAAGTTTCGCTCGGAATCGGTCTTTCGGTTCTTTATATAATCGTCATTGCGCAGCGACAATTCATGGAACCAAAAGTTCTTTCTTCCAGCATTGGCTTGGATCCTTTAGCCACATTGATCGCCTTATTTGTCGGCTTCAAAGTCGTCGGATTTCTTGGCCTCATATTAGGGCCGGTCGTTCTTGTCATCATCAAGACCCTCCACCAAGCCAATGTATTTCAAGATTTATGGAACTATATCATCAAAGGAAGCTCCACAGACAAAAATGTCAGCTGATAAAGCTGACATTTTTTTATGATAGGACGGATCGTTCCATCTTTCTTCTATTCACAAAAGACGATTCTTAACATTTTCCCGCTAAAAACGAAATGAAAACTTGAACGTAATTCACCAAGAGCGAAGCGTCACCAGATAAACGAAAAATTCATTGGTTTTTTTAAAGACTCCAATCGAAAAAATTTCTGCATCACGTTGATCTTTGACTTTAACCCATGACCATATAATCGAGTAGGAGGGAGCGATTAACTCCCGTCCTCTCACACCACCGTACGTACGGTTCCGTATACGGCGGTTCAATTAAGATAATTGACGCAAGTCTTTATAACTTCCGTGAATAGCTGTTCTCTTTATGCCAGTGGTCACTCCACCCTCCAAGAGGTCTCCCACGGGATTCACCGCTTCCTCCCTCAAGTGAGGTACTACGTTTTCTGTGTTCATCATGACTCACTGAATACCAAGGGCTATTCTCTCTTAATTGTTCGGTCCTTCTTAGTTGTTCTAGACCAACTAATACTATGACCTCTGCTGACTTCTGACGGTTCAGCTACTTATCACTAAGTAGGTTATGAAGAGTACTTCACATATCCGCCAGACCTCCCCGGGTAAGTACATGCACTTTCACACCATCTATCCGCCTCATTTACTCGATATGACCTTCGACAGAAAGAGCTTTGTTTTGTTATGCAAACTCACTCAATCATACCTAGCCTTATATGAGGTTCGTGTTCCTCGGACCGGTGTTTTGCCTCCAGCTTCCTTCAGATTCCGCGTCACCACGGACACCCTTGCTCTTGGCTAACCTCTACTTCTGTCTTCGGGGTTCGGGACTTACACCCTATAGTTCATGTACATGCCGGGCGCACATAAGAAGAGAAGAAGCTGGGAACCCAGCTTCTTCTTATTCGTTAAAGCACGCTGGCACGTCCGTTATAAACCACACCGCAGGCGGCATCGACGGTGACTTCCTGTCCTTCTTTTAAATTTTTCATGGCATCTTCTACTCCCACTATAACAGGAATCCCTAAATTCAATCCTACAACAGCCCCGTGGCTGGTTATTCCGCCTTCTTCCGTTATAAGTGCCGCACATTTTTCAATAGCTGGAACCATGTCTTTATCCGTTCCTATTGTGACTAAAATGGAATTCTCTTGCACTTTTTCTAATGCTTCTTTTGCATTTTTGGCGATGACTACTTTCCCTACAGCTGATTTTCTTCCAATTCCTTGCCCTTTTACAAGGATATCTCCCACAACGTGGATTTTCATTAAATTGGTCGTACCGGATTCACCTACAGGAACCCCAGCCGTAATCACAACCAAGTCTCCTTGTTTGATCATGCCGGAATCTAATCCTGCAAGAACGGCCAACTCCAACATTTCATCAGTGGATTCAGCTGCTTTACTTTTTTGCGGATAAACTCCCCACACAAGGGCAAGACTGCGGCAAACTTGCTCACTAGAAGTAACCGCAATAATCGGCGCTTTCGTTCTGTAGCGTGAAATCATTTTGGCTGTATGGCCGCTTACGGTTGGTGCGATAATCGCATGAACATCTAAATTAAGAGCCGTATAGGCAACGGACTGTCCAATGGCATTGGTCATATTATGTCCTGTGTTCTTGCTTCTTTCGGTCAAGATGGCAGGATAGTTCAGAGCTTTTTCCGCTCGTGAAGCAATCCGGTGCATCGTTTGTACGGCCTCAAGCGGATACGCTCCCGCTGCGGTTTCTCCTGACAACATGATCGCATCGGTACCATCAAAGATGGCATTGGCCACGTCACTAGCTTCCGCACGGGTAGGACGCGGATTTCTTTGCATGGAATCCAGCATCTGTGTCGCAGTAATAACCGGTTTCCCCATCTCGTTGCATTTTTTGATCAGTTCTTTTTGGACAAGCGGAACTTCTTCAGCTGGAATTTCCACTCCCAAATCGCCTCTTGCCACCATTAACCCATCGGATACTTCCAAGATTTCATCGATGTTTTCAACGCCCTCTTGGTTTTCGATTTTAGGAATGATTTGAATATGTGTCGCATTATGTTCCTCAAGAATTTGTCGGATTTCCAAGACATCGGACGCTCTTCTTACAAAGGAAGCAGCAATGAAATCAATCCCTTGCTGGATTCCAAAAATGATATCTTTTGCATCCTTTTCGGTAATACCAGGCAAATTAACCGAAACGCCAGGAACATTTACTCCTTTTTTATTCTTAAGAATACCGCTGTTTAATACTTTCGTATGAATTTCTCCATTTTCTTTGTCGATAGAAACAACTTCCAATCCTATCAAACCGTCATCCAGCAAGATTCTCGATCCTATTTCTACATCATCGATTAAGTTTGGATAATTAACCGAAAATTTTTCTGCCGTTCCAGTTACTTCTTTCATTGAAACAATGACATTTGTGCCTTTTTTCAGTTCGACAGCACCGTTCTCCATATTATGCGTGCGAATTTCCGGTCCTTTTGTATCCAGCAAAATGCCTACCGTTTTGCCGGTTTGTTTAGCAGCCTCACGAATATTTCGAATCCGAACAGCATGTTCTTCATGATCTCCATGAGAGAAATTTAATCGAGCGACGTTCATTCCGGCTTCCATTAATTTTGCCAACATTTCTACGCTTTCGCTTGCTGGCCCAATCGTACATACAATTTTCGTTTTTCTCACGGTTTACCACCCCATATCCACAAATTAAATAGAAAGTTCTTTTGAAAGCTTGTACATGTTTAGATCCAATTGATGCTTTCTGCCAAGTGCTTCTATAATGTCATAATCGACAAGTTGATTTTTTTCAATACCGACTGCTCGTCCGCCTTTTCCTTCGATCAACAATTCCACTGCTCTGGCTCCTAGGCGGCTAGCCAACACACGGTCTGTAGCTGTCGGCGATCCTCCACGCTGAATGTGTCCGAGCACAGAAACCCTAACTTCTATATCACATTCTTTTTGGATCAATTTCGCAAACTCTGTCCCGCTCATAACACCTTCCGCTACTACGATAATACTATGCTTTTTGTCGCGTTTTTGACCATTCTTTAACCGTTCGATGATTTCATCCATATTGAAAGGTTCTTCCGGAATCACAATCGTTTCAGCTCCGCCGGCCAATCCAGCCCACAACGCTAAATCACCGGCATCTCTTCCCATTACTTCAATAATAAAGGTTCTTTCATGGGAACTTGCCGTATCTCTGATTTTGTCAATAGCATCAATCACTGTATTGAGAGCCGTGTCAAAACCGATCGTAAATTCCGTTCCCGGGATATCATTGTCAATCGTTCCCGGAACTCCGATGCATGGAAAACCAAGTTCCGTTAAAGCTTTTGCCCCGCGATAAGAACCGTCTCCGCCAATCACAACCAAACCGTCGATCCCATGTTTTCTTAACTGTTCCACCCCTTTTTTCTGACCTTCCGGGGTTTTAAATTCCGGGCAGCGTGCTGATCGTAAAATCGTTCCTCCGCGATGAACAATATCACCAACAGAACCTAATTCAAGTTTTTCAATATGTCCGTTAATTAAACCAGTATAGCCTTGATAAATCCCAAAAACTTCTAAATTATGAAAAATTCCCTTCCTTACGACCGCCCGAATCGCGGCATTCATTCCCGGAGCATCGCCCCCGCTTGTTAAAACGCCGATTCTTTTCATCATCATCACCTCTACAAAGTAATTTGCACTGCCACTCATTTTATTCTATTTTCTAAAGTCCAAGTGTAGAAATCCTGTTTCCTCATGCGGGCAATCCTCTATTTTTGATCGAGGTCTACAGCATTTCTACAGTTCTGCTAGCAATATCCCTCTTTAAAATACCACGAAGGAAAGGTGTTCACAATATACCTAACAATCCTTTCAAAAAGACAAAATTGTCAGTGAACTGGAAGCGTTTTTTATTCTCTCCGACAAACAAAATCATTTCAATTTATTTCCTAATAAAGGACTTAAGATACATAATGAGAAAAAATTACCATACCATCGAATGTTTATTCTTTCCAATTTCAGAAACAATTCCAAACGCTGATCTGATCATACCTGCAAAAATCGAGCGGCCAATCATAGAAAGGTTCATGCTCAGGAGGATGACGCCAAAAGGAAAATCCGAGGATGGATGTATATGAAAAAACGCGCTCCGTTAAGAGAAGCGCGTTATTTATGAGTTCCTATATATTCGTTTAAAACGGTGTATTCACCAATAGCTCTATATTTTTCGTAGCGCTGATTCACCAATTCTTCCTCGCTCAACGAAATGAGCTGTTTTAAAGAACGTTTCAGCGTTTCGTCAATAAATTCGGCTTGTTTTTTAGGATCGCGATGCGCGCCGCCGCGCACTTCTTTAATCACATCATCAATAACTCCCAATTCTTTCAAATCTGGAGCCGTAATTTTCATCGTTTCGGCTGCCAATTTTGCTTTTGAAGCATCCTTCCATAAAAGAGCTGCTGCTCCTTCAGGCGAGATGACAGAATACGTAGAGTTCTCAAGCATAAATAAATGATTGCCGATCCCTAAAGCTAGAGCACCCCCGCTTCCGCCTTCACCGATCACGATGCAGACAATCGGCACTCTTAATCCGGCCATTTCAAACAAATTTCTGGCTATCGCTTCGCTTTGTCCGCGTTCCTCTGCCGCTTTACCCGGATAAGCTCCTTTTGTATCAATAAAACAAATGATGGGACGGTGAAATTTTTCCGCTTGCTTCATAAGACGAAGAGCCTTTCGGTATCCTTCCGGATGAGGCATGCCAAAATTCCGACGGATGTTTTCTTTCGTATCTTTTCCGCGTTGGTGTCCAATTACCGTAACCGGCAGACCGTAATATTTGGCCACTCCGCCGACAATGGCTTCATCCTCCCCAAAAAGGCGGTCTCCATGAAGCTCGATAAAATCTGTAAATAAATGTTCAATATAATCAAGGGTAGTTGGCCGTTGCGGGTGTCTGGCCATTTGCACACGATCCCAAGGTTTTAAATTGTCATAAATATGCTTTTCCAATTTTTCCAGCCGATTCTCCAACGTTTCAATTTCATCTGATAAATCCACATCCGATTTGGCCGTGAATTCTTTCAATTCCGCGATTTTCTCCCGTAGTTCAATAATCGGCTTTTCAAATTCAAGACTGTTTACCACGCCAGCTCACCCCTTGGCTGATGAATATCTAAAAGGACAGTTAATTTATCCTTCAGTTCATTTCTTGGAATGACGTCATCCAGTTGTCCATGTTTCAACAAAAACTCCGCTGTTTGAAAATCTTCCGGAAGCTCTTCCCGAATGGTTTGCTCGATGATTCGGCGCCCGGCAAATCCAATCAGCGCACCAGGTTCCGCAAAATTGTAATCTCCTAAGGAAGCGAAACTAGCAGAAACCCCTCCGGTCGTTGGGTGGGTCATCACGGAAATGAAAAGCCCACCGTTGTCACTGAATCGCTTCAAGGCAGCACTCGTCTTCGCCATTTGCATAAGAGATACTATACCTTCTTGCATTCGTGCACCGCCAGAAGCAGTGAAGATGATAAACGGAATCCCTAAACGATCGGCTTCTTCTACCGTTCTGACGATTTTTTCCCCGACAACGGATCCCATGCTTCCCATGCGAAATTTAGCATCCATTACCGCAATGGCAGTCTTATATCCGTTTATTTCTCCAATACCCGTCACAACAGCCTCATTTAATTTTGATTTTTGGCGGTCTTTTTCAATTTTTTCCAGGTAATGAGGAAAGTTCAAAGGATTTTCTGTCATAAGTTCGGCATTGATTTCTGTAAAAGTTCCCTCATCTATCAACGACTCAATCCGTTCATAAGCAGACATTTGATGATGATATCCGCAATGAAGGCATATATGGAGATTTTTTTTCAACTCTTTCGTATACATAATTTTCTTGCACTGGGGGCATTTTGTCATAATTCCTTCCGGTACGTCATGCTTCGGTGCATCAGAAGGAACGGTGACATATTTTCGCTTCTTTGGCTTATTAAAGAAATCTTTAATCAAGGTGAATCCTCCCTTGTTAGGCTTCGCTTCTAAAGATTGTCTCCACTTTACACAAATTTTTTTAAAAAATACGCAAAAGTTTGTCACCTTCCATTCGACAACTTTTGAATTTCCTGATAAACACGATAGCAAGCAAAGAAATCTTGTTTTTCCATTGCTTCTAAAAGCTTTAAATAATAGGGTTTGTATTTTTCAATTGTCCAATGTTGATTTTGAATGGAAGTTGCATAGTCTGAGACAATCAGCCAAATCTTTTTTAATAAATGATTTTCTCCTAAATCCAAAATAAAAGAAAAAAAGTCATATTCCGACCATTCTTCCTTTTCAAGACTTTCCCGAGCCTTTTTTATCTTTTCATGGAGAGATCGATGTTGAAGAGCCAATGACAGCCCTCCGACTTCCATGATTTCTTTTGCTTTCACGACATCGTCTTGTATCTTTGGATCTTGCAATATAAACATGCCAAGAAGTTCAACAAGACGATGGTCATGGAAATGACGCAAAAAAGTTCCCTCTCCCCTTCTTGTTTCAATCAATCCCAGAAGTTCGAGGGCTCTCAGCGCTTCCCGGACGGAGGAACGCCCAACGTCCAGGTGTTCCGACAATTCCCGTTCAGATGGAATTTTGTCTCCGGGAAGCAGCCCATCTTTTTCAATCATCTTTCTAATTTCTTGTACGATTTCCACAAACTTGGATTTTGGAAGAGCGTCTTTCACAGCTCGTTTCACTCACCTTTTCCAATAGCCGCCAATCTCATGGTCCGTTCATATACTTCTTCAGGATCTACCTTTCTTCTTGCCACTCCTGTTTCCATCGCCGCTTTGGCGACCGCCGCCGCTACCCGCGGTGCAACTCTCGGATCAAAAGGACCGGGGATACAATAGCTTGTATCAAGTTCTTCATCTGAAATGAGACTCGCAATGGCTTCCACCGCTGCTTGTTTCATCTTTTCATTTATATGAGTAGCTCGCACATCCAACGCTCCCCGAAAAATACCCGGGAAAGCCAACACATTATTCACTTGGTTTGGAAAATCGGATCGGCCTGTCCCGACAACCATCGCTCCGGCCTCTTTCGCTTCATCCGGCATAATTTCCGGAACAGGATTCGCCATCGCAAAAATAATCGGTTGATCGTTCATGGAACGAACCATTTCTTTTGTCAGTGCACCGGCAACGGAAACTCCTATAAATACATCAGCGCCTTTTATCACATCTGCCAAACTTCCCTTTTTGTGCTCGCGGTTGGTGTACTTGGCTACCTCTTCTTTTACCTTATTCATGCCTTCCGGACGGCCTTCATAGATGGCTCCTTTGGAATCGCACATGATAATGTCCCTTACACCATAATGATACAAAAGTTTAATAATAGCAATTCCAGCAGCTCCCGCACCGTTTGCCACTACTTTAATCTCTGTCATTTTTTTATTGACAATTTTAAGGGCATTCAGCAAGCCGGCAACGGTCACGATCGCCGTTCCATGTTGATCATCATGAAATACCGGAATATTGGTCTCTTTTTTCAGTCGTTCTTCAATGATAAAACAATTCGGGGCCGCAATATCTTCTAAATTAACGCCCCCAAATGTTGGCTCCAATAGCTTCACTGTCTCGACAATTTTTTCCACATCATTCGTATTTAAACAAATTGGAAAAGCATCAACGCCGGCAAAACTTTTAAACAGCACTGCTTTTCCTTCCATTACGGGAAGAGCCGCCTCCGGACCAATATTTCCTAATCCAAGAACCGCCGTTCCATCGGAAACGACGGCTACTGTGTTCCCTTTCATTGTGTAATCATAAACCGTTTCCGGCTTTTCGTAGATCTCTTTACACGGCTCAGCCACTCCAGGAGAATAGGCAAGACTTAAGTCTTTTTGATTCATGACTTGAACTTTTGCCACGGTTTCCAATTTTCCTTGATTCAACTTATGCATGTGCAAAGCTTCTTCTCTTAATGACAAAATATTCACTCCTTCATCCGTACTACGCCGGCATTCCATCGATTGGAGAAAAGGGGTTCGTCATTTGGATTCTCTCGGCTGTTGAACCTTCGTTGAACCGTCTCCTACTTTTCCGCCTGGCCGTGACTTCTTTTCTGAAGCGCCATCTCCATTCTGGCAAGGCCAGCTATAAACGATGGCGCTATCGTCTGTATTGTCTAACCTTTTGTTCCATGATCTGTCCTAAACAGCGAACTAGCTCTCTTATTCTTTGAACCAATGTTGTAATTCTCAAATGCATGATTTTTTGTGGTCAGACCAATTTTTAATGTCTATTTACCACTATACCATAAGTCAGTTGGTTGGAAAACTATATTCTTTTTAATACAACGTTTTCGCTTCCCAATACCGTTTTAAGCTCCACTATGCAAGCTTCTGTCGGATTGACCCAGCGATCCTTAAGAAGCTGAATCGTCCGATGCTCATCCTCATAATGAACCCATACCGCCGTTTCCCCTTTGTATTTTTTTAAAATGCGATACACAGCTTGAAGCGTTTCTTTCTCTTTTTTTTCTTTTGTAATTTTTAAGTAAAGGCGCTGATTCATTCTAGCGGCCAGTTCTTCTGCTTCTTCTATTCCGTATGCGTTTGAGACAATAAATTGTTCATTACCGTTTCTTTCTTCATTTGTCCCTTCCATTAAGACAACGGTCCCTTTTTCGCATATTCCGAAAAATTTACGGTAGATTTCAGGAAACAAAACGGCTTCCATTTCTCCGCTTTCATCCGAAATGCTCAAAAAGGCCATTTTTTCTCCTTTTTTCGTTCGAATCACTCGAAATTCATGGATATAGACACCGATGATCATTTTTTTCCTTTGGCTTTTCAAATAAGCGATATCGACGACTCCAAGCTTTTGAAACAATGACTTATGCACAGAGACCGGATGGCTGGATAAATACAGGCCAAGCACTTCTTTTTCATATTTCAGGCGCATATCATCCGGCATTGGTTCCACTTCTGTATATTTAGGTTTTGGAAAAAAACTCTCATCTGCAAACAATTCGAAATGGCCGTTTTCATCTGGATCAGGTCTCATAAATTCCGCATGGTCTATCGCTGCATCCACACTTGCAAGCAATGTCGCGCGGTCTTTTCCAAAATCATCAAATGCCCCTGCTAAAATAAGAGATTCTATCGTCCTGCGATTCACAGCCTGCGGTGAAACACGCAGACAAAAATCAAACAAATCTTCAAACATCTTTTCCTTGCGGGCTCTTAAAATTTCCTTAACGGCGGCCGCCCCCACTCCTTTAATCGCAGCAAGACCGAAGCGAATTCCTTCTTTTTCGGCTTTGAAAAAAAATTGACTGCTCTGAATCGAAGGCCTCAAAATCTGAATTCCCATTTCTTTTGCTTCTCTCACATATTGGGCTATTTTTTTTTCGCTCCCAATCACCGATGTCAAAAGGGCGGCCATAAAGTACAACGGATAATGCGCTTTTAAATAAGCGAGCTGATAAGCGATCTTGCTGTAGGCGACCGCATGGCTGCGATTAAAACCATAATTGGCAAATCGCACAATTAAATCGTAAATTTGATCGGCCGTTTCCTTGCTGTAGCCGTTTCGAACTGCGCCCTCAATAAAATGTTTTCTTTCTTCCGCCAATACTTCTTTTTTCTTTTTCCCGACAGCTCGACGCAGCAAATCGGCTTCTCCTAAAGAAAATCCCGCCATTTTGGAAGCGATTTGCATAATTTGCTCTTGATAAATGAGAACGCCATATGTTTGTTTTAAAATTCCTTCCAAGTCGGGGTGGGGATACGCGATTTTTTTCAACCCGTGCTTCCGTTCAATATAAAGAGGGATATTTTTCATTGGTCCCGGACGATACAAAGCATTAACGGCCACAATATCTTCAAAATCGCTCGGCTTCAGCCGCATGAGCACTTTGCGCATCCCCTCCGATTCCAATTGAAAAACACCCGTTGTTTGTCCTTTGCCAAGCAGTTCAAACGTTTTGCGATCATTGAGCGGAATCTCGCTGAGCTCCATTTTCTCACCTGACGAGTATTGAATCGACTCTAAAATTCTTTCTAAAATCGTTAAATTACGGAGCCCGAGAAAATCAATTTTCAAAAGGCCTAATTCTTCTAAAATATCCATTGTAAATTGTGTCATATACATTTCATCATGACCTTGTTGAATGGGGATCAATTCCACAAGCGGCTGTTCCGTGATCACCACGCCGGCTGCATGGGTGGACGCATGCCGCGGCAGCCCTTCAAGTTTTAATGCCGTTTCAAATATTTGTTTATGCACCGGATCACTTTCTACCCATGTTCTTAACATCGAAGAATCCTTGTAAGCATCCGATAAAGTCAGGCCGAGGCGAGACGGTAGCATTTTGGAAATTCGATCCAATTCTTTCGTTTGAAATCCGAACACTCTTGCAATATCCCTTATAACCGCTTTCGCCGACAATGTTCCGAATGTGATGATTTGAGCGACATGAATGTTTCCATATTTCTTGGCGACATACCGTATGACCTCATCCCTTCGATGATCCGGAAAATCAAGATCAATATCCGGCATTGTCACCCTTTCCGGATTTAAAAACCTTTCAAATAATAACCCGTATTTTAATGGATCAATATCCGTTATTTCCAACAAATAAGCCACCAGCGAGCCAGCTGCAGACCCCCGTCCAGGCCCCGTCAAAATAGCTTGTGATCTTGCAAACTTCATAAAATCCCAGACAATCAAAAAATAATCGTTAAATCCCATTTTATCGATCACCGCTAATTCATAGGAGAGCCGTTCCAAATAATGAGGATCTTCTTTCTTGCCTATTTTTTCAAGACCTTGCATACACAGCCGGTAAAGAACCTCTTTGGCATTTTCATTGTCCGGAAGCGGATATTTAGGAAGCAGCTGCTGGTGAAAATGAATTTCAACCGTACATTGCTCCACAATCTTCAGCGTATTTTCCAGTGCATCAGGATATCCGGAAAAGCGCTTATACATTTCGGCAGGCGGCTTTAAATCATATTCATCAGTGGCAAGCGTCTTCCGATTTTCATCTGCCAGTTTGGCCCCGTCTCGTATCGCCAACAAACATTCATGAGAAAAAGAATCGCCTTTATCCAAATATTGGACATCGTGAGTGACGATACAGGGGATCCCCATTTCTTTGCTTAAAGCCGTCAAACCGGCGCGAATTTCTTCTTCCTGGGAGAGCAAATGATCTTGAAGCGAAAAATAAAAGCTTTCCTGTTCAAAAATGTTCTTGAAAACGTGGGCGACTTGGCCCGCTTTTTCAAGTTCTCCGTTCAGAATGAGCTGTTCAATTTCCCCTTCCATCCCCGGAGTAAAAGCGAAAAGCCCTTTTGAATAAGCTTTTAGCCACTTGATAGGAAGTCCTTGAGGCGACTTTGTTTGGATCAAGCTGGAAATCTTCAGCAAATTTTGATAGCCGGTATTATGTTTTGCGAGAAGGACAAGCGGAAACGATCGTCCTTGTCCAATAGGAGATTGGATGTCAGCCGTCAAACCGATAATCGGTTTAATTCCGTTTGCTTTGCATGCTTTATAAAATGGAACGGCTGCGTACATGACGTTATGGTCCGTCAATGCCAGCGCTTTTAGTCCTAGTTTTTTACCGTACTCCGCTAATTTGTCAGGCATAATGGTGCTTGATAACAAACTGTAACCCGTTTTAATTTGCAAATGGGCAAACAACAGCTTGTCCCTCCTTTCTGACCTGTTTCCCGCTTCTTTTTCCATCCTCAATGCGTACCTCTAAGAATGGATATTGCCTTACAGCTTATTATATAGGGAAAATTCCATACGAACAATTGTACGGATGAAAAGGAAACCATCGATGTTTTACATACATGAATCGGTATGTCCATATACATAATGTAGCAAACTTTTAATAGCGGGAGAGGATAAACGTGAATGAAGCATTTTTCCCGGAATTTTTCAAATGTTTTTTTATTGCTCTTGGTGTTCTATTAGGGGGATCCTTGATTGGCGGTTTTGCGTCCTTTATAACTGGTAAACCACCCATGACGGAAATCTATAATATTTCCAACAATGTCCGTATATGGGCGATCATCGCTGCGATCGGCGGAACATTTGACACTTTGTACAGCTTTGAAAAAGGCTTTTTGCAAGGTGAAACAAAAGAACTCATCCGTCAATTTCTTTTGATTTTGTCCGCAATGGGCGGGGCTCAGACCGGCGCTGCCATTATCCAATGGTTGACCCAGGAGCATATTTAAACGATGAGAATTCCGCCTCTTTATCACAAAAAGAATTGGCAAATATTTATTGCAGGAACCGCCATTGGAGCATGCGTCGGCTGGCTTGTTTTTTTGTACATGTTCGGCTCTCTTCAAGAAAAACAAACGAATACGATTGAAAGGCAAAAAGAAGAGATCAGCGATTTGAACGATCACCTTTCCATTTGGCAGGAAGAGTTTAAGAAGCTGAACAAGAAAAATCAAGAAATGCTAACCGTACAAAACATTGATGTAGAAATCATAAATTTCGAAAAATATGGAATCAAAGATTCACATAGTCAATTTGAAGCGGAAGAGCTAATCAAAAAAGATTTGGACGCCTTATTAGCCAAAAACTTAGAAACCGTTTTCGCCAATAAGCAAATCATTAAGGAGCTTATCGAAAACAAGATGTTAAAAATTCAAAATAAAAGATTTCATCTAAAAGTAAAAGAAGTGTATTTTTACACGACCGTTGAAATCTACTTGGAATTGGAACTGGCCAAATAAGAATCGGCGCCTTTTAAGCGCCGATTTATGCTTATTTTCTGCACAGTTCATCCAAATCTTCAATCACTTGTTCCACATCGTCCCATGAATAAACGGAAGCTCCCGCAGCCAGCGGATGGCCGCCACCTTTGTACTTTTTCGCCAATCCATTGATAACGGGGCCCTTCGAACGCAATCGCACTCTGATTTGATCTCCCTCTTCAATAAAGAAAGCCCACGCTTTGATTCCCTTTACGTCTCCCAAAACACTCACCAGTTGTGAAGCTTCGGAAACGCTGACTTGGAATTGCTCCAAGAGATCTTTTTTAATGATGACACTGCCGGCGCCGCTCGGACGGAGTTCAAAGTTTTGCAAGATAAATCCTTTTAATTTTAATAAGTTGAAATCCATTTCATACAACTGTGTATAAAGCAAGCTGCGGTTAAATCCATATTGAATCAACTCGGCAGCGTATCGAAACGTTTTTTCCGTCGTGCTTGGATAAAGGAATCTACCCGTATCTCCGACAATGCCGGCATAAATAAGTCGAGCGGCATCGTTGGTCATCTTTAATCCTTCGTCTTTGCATTCCAAGTAAAATTCGTAGATCATTTCACTGACCGAACTGGCCGACGTGTCCACCCAAAGCAAATCGCCATAAGGATCTTCATTAGGATGATGGTCGATTTTAATGATAAAATCTCCGAGTTGATAACGTTCATCACTGATTCTTTCACGATTGGCCGTGTCGCAAACGATGACAAGCGCTCCGTTATAAACTTGATCTTCAATTTGATCCATGCGGTTTAAAAAGTGCAAAGAAGGATCTTCTTGTCCGACCGTATAGATATGTTTATCCGTAAAGGAAGCGCGCAAAATTTCCGCTAATCCTCCTTGAGATCCGTATGCATCGGGATCGGGGCGAATATGCCGGTGGATAATAATGGTTTCGTACTGTTTGATTTTTTCTAGTATCTCTTTTTTCATCATAAATTCCCTTCTTTATTCACGATATTTCCTTTTTTTTCCGTTCGTAATTCGATACAATGGAATGAGAATGTACTAGTGGAGGAATGCAAATGCCCGTTTTTGTTTTTTTCATTGTTTTATCGCTGGCTTTTTATCTTTTCTATAAAATTCAGTACGTAAGAAGCAACCGTCCAATGGAAAGAAAATGGCTCTCCGCAAAATCAAGCATGATGCTGGGTCTTTTTGTAGGTTTGTTCGGCATCAACACGTTTTTCGTTCAGCAATCGACAGTGGCCTACGCGATAGCGACGATCTTTATAGTTCTTGGATTTTCCAGCGTATGGGCCGGCTTCAAAGCTTACCGTCATTTTACCCCGTATGTCAAACAAGAAGCAGCAGAATGGGACAAATCCTCTTGAAATTTCTTTCGACAGCTGCTCGTTTTGGCGGACAGCTGTCATCTATCGATCATTTGAACCATCAACAGAGCTTTTCCGACCAGTTTGTTCTCATTGAATACTTCAATATCAATTTTCCCAAATTTTCTTCCAGCCTCTAATACTTTCGGATGGATTTCGATCATGCTTTCTAATTGGACAGGCTTAAAGTAATAAATCGTCATATTTTCCACAACGTGATCGCCTTTTTTTTGCGCTTTTAATGCCCGATTGGCTGCTTCCGTCACTAATGTTGTAAAAACTCCATAGGAGATAGTACCCAGCTGGTTTGTCATTTGGGGGGTGACCTCAAATTTATACACGTTCGACTGTTCTTGATTGGAAGTGGAAATATCGAATTGCTTCGTAATCAGATCATCAATCGTTTCCCCTACTTGAGGTTGGCGCGAATTCATCTGCAGGGCCTTCAATACATCTTGTCTGCTGATAATCCCTTGCAGCTTATTCTGATCATCGACGACCGGCAATACTTCGATTCCCTCCCAAATCATCATATGGGCAGCCGAAGCGACACTCGTCCGTTGGCTTACGGTCAAAGGCTTTTTCGTCATGACTTTTTCAATCGATACATCCGATTCATATCCCATAATATCTTTCGTTGTGACAATGCCTACCACTTTCAATTGTTGATCCACAACAGGAAACCGTCCGTGGCCTGTTTTCTTATTCTTTTCATGATAGTCGCCAACGGTGTCGGATAACGTTAAGTACGCTGTTTTTTCAACGGGAGTCAAAGTATCTCCAACTAAAATAATTTCCTTTTTGATCAGCTGGTCGTAAATAGCACGGTTGATCATGGTAGCCACCGTAAATGTATCGTAACTGGTCGATATAATCGGCAGTTCTAATTCATCAGCTAATTTTTTCACATGGTCTTCTGTGTCAAATCCTCCGGTAATCAGTACGCCTGCCCCCGCCCGCAGCGCCAATTCATGAGCTTGGGTGCGATTGCCGACAATCAACAGATTGCCCGCTCCCGTATACCGCATCATGGCATCCAGCTTCATCGCTCCGATTACAAATTTGTTCAACGTTTTATACAACCCGGCACGACCGCCCAGCACTTGACCGTCAATAATATTGACTACTTCCGCATAGGTAAGTTTCTCGATATTTTCTTTCTTCTTTTTCTCGATGCGAATGGTTCCTACCCTTTCAATGGCGCTGACGAATCCTTTCGTTTCCGCATCTTTAATAGCCCGATAAGCCGTTCCTTCGCTTACATTTAACGCTTTGGCAATTTGTCTTACAGAAATCTTTTCACCTATAGGAAGTCCTTCTATATACTCTAAAATCTGCTCATGTTTGGTCGCCAAGTTTTTCACCTTTCCCTTTCATCATCTATTCCCATTATAAAGTGAAAAACAGAGCGATTCAATTAGCATGGAGACCGTTAAGAAAACCATCCAAAAAGAGCTGAACCGAAACAAGGTAGGCATTTCCCTTGATCAGCCAGCTCCTTACTGTCATTTGATTACAGCTCGATGCTGTCACCCGGCTCCAGAATTTTGCCGTTTTGATCTTCCAGCAATTCAATAAAGCGAGCGGGATCTTGTTTAATAACCGGGAACGTGTTGTAATGAATCGGTACGACTGTCTTAGCTCCCAAAAATTTAGCTGCAATCGCCGCATCTTCCGGTCCCATCGTAAAGTTATCTCCAATGGGCAAAAACGCAATATCGATCGGATGTCTTTCGCCGATCAGTTTCAAATCAGAAAATAACCCGGTGTCTCCCGCATGGAAAATCGTTTTTCCTTCAGCCATGACCAGTACGCCTGCCGGCATCCCCATATAAAGGATCTGTCCATCTTTTGTTTCAAACCCGGTTCCGTGAAACGCTTGTGTGAATTTGACTTTTCCAAAATCAAATTCATAAGCTCCCCCAATGCTCATGCCATGAGTGTTCAGTCCTTGCTTTCCTAAATAAACAGCCAGTTCATTAATGGCGATCACTTGGGAATGATTTCTTTTGGCAATCTCAACCGTATCTCCTACATGATCCGAATGACCATGCGTTAAAATAATCGCATCCGCTTTTACCTCGTCAGCCTTCAAGTCCGTTAATTCGTTTCCGGTGATAAATGGATCAATCAGAATCGTCTTTCCATTTGTTTCAATTTTAACGATAGAGTGGCCGTGGTAAGAAATTTTCATATTTCAATCTCCTTTCTTACACTATTTATATTTCTCATTTTTGCATATTTCGTTGGCAACGTCCAAAAATCCTGCCTTATAAGATTTCTTTTTGAGATTCCATCATTTACTGTATTGTCAAAATTGCCCAAATTTTATCAAAAAACACTCTGCCTACATCTTTGTTTACTTTCCTATATTTTGCTGTTACGCTTATATTTAAGGAATCAATGAGGGGGATATAACCATGAACAGCCGATTGAGAAATTTGATAGATTGGATGAAAGAAACAGAGATTGACTTTTCTTTCATTACATTGCCTGATAATGTTTTTTATTTTACGAATTATAGAAGCGATCCTCACGAACGTGTTTTAGCCGTTGGCGTTTTTCAACGGGAGGAACCTTTTTTGATTTGTCCGCAGATGGAAGCGAAAGAAGCGAAAAAGGCCGGCTGGGAGCATGAAATCATCGGCTACAGCGACATTGTGAATCCGTGGGAAGAAATCGAAAAAGCCGTCAAGTCACGGCTCAATTCCGTACGAAAAATCGCGCTGGAAAAGGAACATTTAAATATTAGCCGATATGAACAACTGGCTTCCCGATTCTCTGATGCGTCCTTTACTGGATTGGATGATACATTAAACCAACTGCGAATGATCAAAGATGTGGAAGAAATACAGCTGATGAGAAAAGCGGCAGAATATGCTGATTACGCTGTTCAAGTGGGAGTTTCAGAATTAAAAGAGGGAAAAACCGAGCTTGAGATCATCGCCGCGATTGAATATGAACTCAAGAAAAAAGGAATTTCGGAAATGTCATTCGCTACGATGGTCTTAACAGGAAAAAATGCTTCATCCCCGCATGGAACTCCTGGAGCGTCTAAAGTGAAAAAAGGCGATTTAGTATTGTTTGACTTAGGTGTTGTTTATAAAGGATATTGCTCAGACATTACACGAACCGTCGCCTACGGGGACATAACAGATGAACAAGAAACCATTTACCAAACGGTTTTAACAGCCCAGCAAACGGCAGTCCGCGCGGTCAAACCGGGCGTTCCATTGAAAGAACTGGATTTGACAGCGAGAAATATCATTTCACAAGCTGGATACGGAGAATATTTTTCCCATCGCCTCGGTCACGGATTAGGAATCAGCGTCCACGAATATCCGTATGTGACGGAGACAAACGATTTAGCCTTAAAAAAAGGCATGGTCTTCACGATTGAACCTGGCATTTATGTCCAAGAAAAAGCCGGTGTCCGAATCGAAGATGATGTTGTCGTGACTGACAAAGGTGTGGAAGTGCTGACGAAATATCCGAAAGAATTGCAAATTATTAAGTAAATAGGGAAAGCGGAATAAAAGCAATACATTCGGGGATTAGAGTGACAAAGTCTTTCTCTTAACAGACTGGCTGCAGTCGCACGAGAGCCGGCTTTGCGCTTCCCCTGAGATTCCGCGATGTCGCCTCCATCCTGTAAATCGAGTAGGAGGGAGCGATTAACTCCCGTCCTCTCACACCACCGTACGTACGGTTCCGTATACGGCGGTTCAATTAAGATAATTGACGCAAGTCTTTATAACTTCCGTGAATAGCTGTTCTCTTTATGCCAGTGGTCACTCCACCCTCCAAGAGGTCTCCCACGGGATTCACCGCTTCCTCCCTCAAGTGAGGTACTACGTTTTCTGTGTTCATCATGACTCACTGAATACCAAGGGCTATTCTCTCTTAATTGTTCGGTCCTTCTTAGTTGTTCTAGACCAACTAATACTATGACCTCTGCTGACTTCTGACGGTTCAGCTACTTATCACTAAGTAGGTTATGAAGAGTACTTCACATATCCGCCAGACCTCCCCGGGTAAGTACATGCACTTTCACACCATCTATCCGCCTCATTTACTCGATATGACCTTCGACAGAAAGAGCTTTGTTTTGTTATGCAAACTCACTCAATCATACCTAGCCTTATATGAGGTTCGTGTTCCTCGGACCGGTGTTTTGCCTCCAGCTTCCTTCAGATTCCGCGTCACCACGGACACCCTTGCTCTTGGCTAACCTCTACTTCTGTCTTCGGGGTTCGGGACTTACACCCTATAGTTCATGTACATGCCGGGCGCACATAAAAGAACTTGTCCGTTTTATAGACAAGTTCTTTTTCACTAAGAAAAAAGACTGATAAAAAGGATTTTTCAATGATAACTCTTCTGTAGCGGCCTGCTCTTCCACTTTATGAGAAATTCGTTTTAGGCTCCCCTGACTTTCGACCTTGCCAAAAAAGATTTTCAAATGTACATTTTCTCCTTTTTCACACATATGATAATGATATTGCTACATTTTTCGAAAAATTTCCACACATATATACTCCTATTTGTTTTACAATGAAGAAAAAGGAGGTATAAGAAATGGATACCCAATATAAACATATTCTGGTAGCAGTCGACGGTTCTCAAGAGGCGGAATGGGCCTTTAAAAAATCCATCGAAATCGCCAAGCGCAATGAAGCCACCATCTACTTGGTTCATGTCATCGACACCCGAGTATTTGCAGGCGTTGAAGCCTATGACTACACTATCACCGCACAAGCTGAAAAATACGGACAGGAGCTTCTGGAAGACTACAAAAAGAAAGCCGAAAAAGCGGGTGTAAAAAATATCGTTACGTTTTTAGAACACGGTTCTCCTAAAGCGGTCATTCCCAGAGATGTCGCTAAAAAAGTCGAAGCGGACTTGATTATTTGTGGAGCCACAGGTATGAATGCTGTTGAACGATTCTTGATTGGAAGCGTTTCCGAACATATCGCACGATCAGCCCGATGCGACGTTTTAATTGTCCGCACAAACAAATCATAATCGGCAAAACTTTTCAAAGATTTGCTTGACCGATATCTGCGCTAAAAAAGCATGCTTAAAGCATGCTTTTTTAGCGCAGTCACCGTATTCAGCCTTTAGTAGAAATGAAGCCTTTACACCGGGAGATCCATTTGTCTTTTATCATTAGATAACGGTTGTGAAAGAAGCTCTTTCGCATATTGTATTTGCTGCTTCACTTGTTCAAACCCGGTCCCGCCTAAAGAATTTCTTCTTTTGACTGCTTGGTAGGGTGAGAGAATTTGATAAATATCCTCCTCAATGACCGGAGAGGCTTCCTTCAAATCTTCCAATGACAAATCGGCCAAATAACATTTCTTTTGGATGCAATGGAGAACTAGTTTTCCGACAATTTCATGCGCCTCTCGAAAAGGGATTCCTTTTGCCGCCAAATAATCGGCGAGTTCCGTCGCATTCGAAAAATCATGATGGACAGATTCCGTCAGCTTCGATTCATTCACCTTCATCGTCCGTACCATTCCGTTAAAGATTTTCAATGAACCCATAACCGTATGGACAACGTCAAACATTCCTTCCTTATCTTCCTGCATATCTTTGTTATAAGCTAACGGCAATCCTTTTAATACCGTCAACAAAGAAATTAAATGCCCGTAGACTCTGCCCGTTTTACCACGAATCAATTCAGCCATATCCGGATTTTTCTTTTGAGGCATGATGCTGCTGCCGGTTGAAAACGCATCATCCAATTCAATGAATTGAAACTCTTGGCTTGACCATAAAATAAGCTCTTCTGCAAATCGCGAAAGATGCATCATTAAAATAGAGGAATCATTTAAAAATTCGATGATAAAATCGCGATCGCTTACTGCATCCAAGCTATTTTGATAAATGCTTGAAAATCCCAATAAGGCGGCCGAATATTCCCGATCAATAGGAAAGGTGGTCCCGGCAAGCGCCCCGGCCCCCAACGGAGAAACGTCAATACGTTTTAACGATTCTTGATATCGTTTTTTGTCCCGCTCAAGCATCCAAAAATAAGCCATCAAATGGTGAGCAAAAGAAATCGGCTGCGCCCTCTGTAAATGTGTGTATCCGGGCGCCACTGTTTCCACATGCCTCTCCGCTTTTTCAATAATCGTTTCTTGGAAAGAAGTAATCAATTGGATAATCGACTGAACTTGTTTTTTTAAATAAAGATGCATATCGGTGGCCACTTGGTCATTTCGGCTCCGCCCGGTATGAAGTTTTCCACCAACAGGTCCGATTTCTTCGATCAGCATTTTTTCTAAATTTAAATGGATATCTTCTTCGGAAATCGAAAAGGTGAGTTCGTCTCTTTCCGCTTTTTCTTTTAAGCGGAGCAACCCTTCTTTGATTTTATCCGTCTCTTCTTGGGAAAGGATGCCGCACTTTCCGAGCATGGTGACATGTGCAAGGCTTCCTTCTATGTCTTCAAGAACGAGCTCTTGGTCGAACGAAATGGATGCGCCAAATTCGTCTACCCATTCTTCTGCTGATTTTTGGAAGCGCCCGCCCCATAATTTTTTCATGCTTGAACCTTCTCCTTTTCTTGATGAACCATCGCATTCACTTTCGTCGGCAAGCCGAACAATTTAATGAAGCCGACTGCTGCTTGATGATCAAATTCGTCTTCAACCGTATACGTTGCCAGTTTTTCGTTGTAAAGAGAATAATTTGATTTTCTTCCTTCTACAATGGCATGGCCTTTAAACAGTTTGACACGGACAGTGCCGGTGACAAATTTTTGCGTTTCTTGCAAAAAGGCCTTTAATGCGTCTTTAATGGGGGAAAACCATAAGCCTTCATAAATGACTTCCGTTAGTTTCTTTTCAATGACAGGTTTAAAATGAGCCAATTCTTTTACAAGCGTTAAATCTTCCAATTCTTTATGGGCTAAAATTAATGTCATCGCGCCTGGGCATTCATACACTTCTCTTGATTTGATTCCGACAAGTCGGTTTTCAACGTGATCAATACGTCCCACTCCATGCTTTCCTGCGATTTTGTTTAATTCCAAAATCAGTTCCGAAAGCGCGTAACGCTTGCCGTTTAAAGCTACAGGCACTCCCTTTTCAAAATCGATTTCTATGATTTCCGGAGTATCCGGCGTAAACTCAATACTTGTGGTCAATTCATATGCTTCTTCCGGCGGAGCAGCCCAAGGATCTTCCAATATCCCGCATTCATTGCTTCTTCCCCATAAGTTCTTGTCAATGGAAAAAGGACTGTCTAAATCAACCGGAATAGGAATTCCTTTTTGTTTGGCATATTCAATTTCTTCTTCACGCGACCAGCTCCATTCACGGACAGGAGCCAACACTTCAAGATCCGGATTTAAAGCGTTGATCGAAAGTTCAAAGCGAACTTGGTCATTCCCTTTGCCCGTGCAGCCATGCGCCACCGCCACGGCACCTTCTTTTTCAGCTATTTCCACCAATTTTTTCGAAATGAGCGGTCTTGACAGAGCTGAAACCAGCGGATATTTTCCTTCATAAAGAGCATGAGCTTGTAAAGCCAACAGAGCGTATTCATTAGCAAACTCTTCTTTTACATCGAGGACATAGCTTTCCACAGCTCCGACTTTCAACGCTTTTTCTTGAATAAATTTCAAATCTTTTCCTTCCCCTACATCAAGGCAGCAGGCAACAACATCATACCCTTGATCTTTCAGCCATTGGATGGCCACCGATGTATCTAAACCGCCCGAATAAGCGAGCACAACTTTTTTACCCATCATGGATCCCCCTTTTGGTCGTATAAATATTCATCAATAGTTATTTTTATTCCTTTTTTATATGTCTATAAGAATATCATTTTCCGTTTCTTCTTTCAAGGGCCATTGAATAAAAATTTTCTAATTTTATTTTTTATTCAATACTTTTTCAAACAATGCTTTGTTTTAGCGAACACTGGCTGTATACAATAAATATCTTATTGAAAAGAAGGAAGAACGTTCGGGATTGAAAAAATATTTTCGCGACCAAATGGAGGTGTATAAGAATACGAGCATATTGAAAACAAAAAAGGGATTGTTTCAAAATGACATAGGTGCTTTCCGCGGGCGATCCGCAAACCTCCTCGCTCGTCTCTCGCTGCGGGGTCCGCCTGGCTCCCTTTTCCCGCAGGAGTCTCGCCGGTTTCAAGATCATCACCTAAAATTTCACGTAGTCCGGTGCAAAAAATCGTCCTTTCATTATCATGTAATCGCCAAGCTGACATTGAATGAAGTGATTCTTTCAAGTCACTTTTCAGCTGCTTTGATTAAATACAACATGGGACCGGCTAAGGCAACGATCGAATTAGGGTCAATTGCCATCGCCCATAACTTTTTGATACAAAGAAACCCCGACAAGATAAATTGTTTTATCTCGTCGAGGTTTCTTGTTTAAAAGGAGCTTTTAGGACAGCCCCTACTTGCGAATTTCATTTACAATATGGCGAATTTCAGGTAAGATCAATTTTTCCATCGCCAGCTTCACTGCCCCGGTCGATCCAGGCATGGAGAAAATAGCGACACCGCCGGATACACCTGCTGCTGCTCTCGATAAAATAGCCGCAGAACCGATGTCCTCTGTGTAGCTGAGCATTCGAAACAATTCTCCAAAACCTGCCAATTCCTTTTCAAATAGCGGCTTAACGGTTTCAATTGTTACGTCTCTCTTTGAAATACCGGTACCTCCATTTAAAAGAATACAATCCGCTATTTTTTTGCGAATAATTTCCGTTACAAGACGGCGAATGGATAGACTGTCATCTTTGACAATTTCATATTGAACCACTTCATGATGATGTTCCAACAATAGTTTTTGAATAAGCGCTCCGCTTTTGTCGTTTTCTTGAGTCCGAGTATCGCTCACCGTAATGACCGCAGCCTTCACATGTTGAGGCCCTCCCTTTTTGTGGTCTGACGCACTCATTTCATATCTCCTTTCTTATCCAGCAACAAGCGGTATTGGTAGTACTTCTCTGCATACTCCGTTACTTTTTTTGTGAATTGATAATTGAAATTGGCACCGATAGCCATCCGGATGAGAGGAAATTTGTCATTTTGCTTCTTTTTAAACATGTTGATGGCCATCAGCTTCATCAGCTGTTTCACGATTTCATTCAACCACAGGGGGTCCGCAAGTTGTTCAGAATCATCGTAAAAATAAACATCTTGTTTGTTTTCCAGATCTTCCAATAATTTTTTCCATCCGTAAATTTGAACCTGTTTCGGCAACACTGCTGCATGGAAGACTTTTAAGGAGATCATCGTTTCATAAGGAGATTGAACATCGAATCCGTAAGTCATAGCCGTTAGTTGAACAGCCCGAACATTAATGGCAATAAGAATGGGAAAATCGGAAACGGCCGACAAAAAGCCGCCTTTTCCGGTCATTCCTCCTTGAATAAACGAATACAAACGGTGCCGAGCCGAATGTTGTCTGTTTAAATAATGGAGCTGATCAATCGTCAATTTCCGCAAATCCGGAATATCCACGACGGAATCATCAAAAGCGCGAGCTGAAACGAGGATTCTTTCCCGAGCTTCTTCTTGAATTTGTGATCCTTGAAGCAGCGATTGAACTTGAAACATCCATTGATCCAGTTTGGTTAAAAACGCTTCCTGCCACTCCTCAGGAAAAGAGGCAAAGGTACGTTCAAGCCATTTTATGTACGTTGTTTGGAGGTCATTTCCTTCATATTCCAATAATGTTTGTTCCCATTTCAGAATTTCTTCCCAAACGGCTTCGTCTCGCTCGGTCCAATTCATCATTATTCGCACAGGGGACTCCAACTTTATGCATCCAAGAAGATGATGAAAGAAAAACATGTCCAAAACGAAATTATTTTCATTCATCATCTTTTTTCCCTAGACACATGGACAATGTAAACCACCGTATACCGTCCGGCGATGGTATACCCCATTGTCCCAACACACGCTAGCCATTGAACCCCTATGCTCCCTCCTTTCGAATTTTTATAGGAGCGCTAAATGCTGATGTTGGCCTTAAACAGGCAAATGTCAGTCTTGAAACAAAACATGGTAAAAGTTTGATCTCAACATGATTCTATTGCAGCCAATAAGGGGGGATTTGAACGGCATCGCTTCTGCAAGCCCTCTCCTTCTGAACGAAATCAGCTTATTATTGACCGCGTTTTTTCTCTAAAAACCAGCTTTCAATTTTCGCGATCATTCCTTCCATCGCTTTTTTATTGGTCAAAGATGGCAAGTCTGCTAATAACACTTGTTCAGGTGCTTTTACATCTTCGCTTTTCTTCTGCAAAATCAAAATGCTTTTGGCCGCATTTTTATTTTTAAAAACGGAAAGAGGGAGCTGTATCACTGCCTGTATATATACTTCATCTTTCAAAAAGCCTCTCAATTGATCAGCCTGAGGCGATTCAAAAAGAAAATTTGGAATCAAAAAAAATAAAAATCCGGCGGGTTTTGTATAGCGGATGCTTTGCTCGATAAAAAGATGGTGAGCATAGGAATGGCCTTCCTTCGCTTTTAACCGATAATTTTGGGCTTGATCGTCATTTGGATAATAGCCGACAGGCAAATCGCACACCACTGCATCTGCCAAATCAACGAAAAGCGGTTCCAAAGCGTCCTGATTATAAAATTGAATCGGATGCTTTAACAGATTGGCCCCTGCATAGGCAAGCTTTATTAATAAATCATCTACATCAATTCCGGTTGCATGGATGTTTTGATCAGATTGCTGATTCAAGATGGTCGTCAGCAAATTTCCGGTTCCGACCGCAGGATCCAAAAGACTGTATTGATCGTAGTCTGCCATAAATTTTTGCATGAGATAACTGACAAACAAACCAATGGAGTCCGGCGTCATTTGGTGATTTGGCTGAACGTTTTTCTTCATTCCTTTTAGGATGGCCAGTTGATAAGCTTTTCGAATATGTTCTTTTGGCATCGAATCTAATGAAATACGATCGTATTGCGTTTGAAGCTCCTTTTTTGTCTTTTCGCTGATTTCTTCTTGCAGCACCATACCTTGAAACAAGTTGTCGGCACTTTCCGCAAGAGCTTCCAGATAGGTGCAAGAAAGAGCCTTTTGCAGCATGTCCGTTGTTTGATCTAAAACATAGAATAACGATTCCATGGAAGATGTTGTATTGGTACTCACCGACATACCTCCTTTATCTCTCATTAAAATACAGAGCCCATTCAATAAAAAACCGAACAGAGATCGCATCCCTATTCGGCATGTTTTTTTCGTTTCTTCCTGATTAGCGTCCGTAAAAGCTGCATTCCGTTTCGGACGATCGGCAAAATTTCAACTGTTTGCTCACAAAAGCATGATACCTTTTCACAGGCCATCATGTCGTTTTGTTTTTTATGCAATAAACATTGTATGATGAACGTCCTATTTGGGAGATACTCTTTCGCTAAAGACGTTAGCCATTATTTTGCTTCCTTAGCAGCCTGAATGGCAGCTTCGTAATCAGGATGATTGGTTCCTTCGCTCACATATTCAACATAGGTAATTTTATCATTACTGTCAACCACAAAGACAGCCCGTGCTAAGAGACGAAGTTCTTTCATCACGACTCCATAGGCATTGCCGAAGGAAAGGTCGCGGTGGTCGGAAAGCGTAATCACATCTTCCAATCCACTTGAAGCACACCAACGTTTTTGGGCAAATGGCAGATCCGCTGATATCGTTAAAACTTTCACTCCATCCAATTTGGCTGCTTCTTCATTAAAACGGCGGGTTTGAGCATCGCATACTCCCGTATCCAGAGAGGGAACAGAGCTTAAAATCCGCACGCTTCCTTTATAGTCGGATAATTTGACTTCTGACAAATCATTGGCAAGTACGGTAAAGTCCGGCGCTTGATCTCCTACTTTTACTTCATTTCCTAAAAGAGTAACGGGATTTCCCTTAAATGTAATTTTCGCCATATCTTTTCCTCCTATTTAAGGTCTACAACTTCATCATAAAGAAATTCGGCAAAGAAATGCAAATTTCCTGTTTTTTATTCCCTATTTTTCGAACAGGGCTGCCTTATATAGGAAGATGGATTTCATTCATTTTATAAGATGAGGCAGGCCTCATCACAAAAAAGGCAGCTTCCACATAGAAAGCTCCCCTTTGTTCCTTTAAATATTAAAGTCCAAATTTTGTGATTGCTGTCCATTATTTTGACCGTTGTTTTGACTATTCGTTTGGCTGTTGTTTTGGTTTGCGCTTCCCCCATCTTTGTTTTTAAACATCCCTTGGATTTTCTCCATTGCATTAGGCGCTACATCCAAAATCCGCTCCATTAAATGGGTGTTTTCATCTACATGAAGCATCTTGTAGCCTTGGGAGTTGACGATTAAAAAAGCGATGGGTGTGATGGAAACACCGCCGCCGCTTCCCCCTCCAAAAGGAAGGCTCTCTTCTTGGCTGTTTTGCTCATCTTGATCCAGTTTGAATTCACTTCCTCCTGCCGCAAAACCAAACCCAACTTTTGAAACTGTCAATATGACACTGCCGTCCGGTGTTTCAACAGGATCTCCGATAATGGTATTCACGTCAATCATTTCTTTTAAATTTTCCATAGCTGTTGTCATTAAACCTTTAATCGGATGTTCCGACATGGGAATCCAACCTCCTGTTAGATAGAATGATGTTTATTGTTTGCGAAAGAAGACTCACGTTCTGATGGTTTTCCCTTCCAAAAACGGACTATTTTCAATCCGGCAATAATAGCATATCCTATTCGAAAATGAAGCATACACTCAAGTCGTGTCTTTGTGTAAGGAGATTGAAAAGTAGGAACAACATTTAATCTCGGCATCGTCTTTAATCGTATCCACTTACTCAATAAACCGATGAATTCACCTTTGGCTGCCCATAGTGTTCCCGTTAATATGCCGGTCCATGCAGCGTTTTTTACACCAATAGCCGATTCCCACACCAATGAATCAACTGATATATGACGGCAAAAGTGTTTCACAATCTCCTGGAGATCCTTTACTTTTTTTAAAAATTCTCTTCCCTTATGTATCATTTGTACCAGTTCTTCAGGAGTCAAGTTGTTTCGGGAGTGGTACTTCGTCCTTTTTTGATTTTTAGAAGAGACGTTGGTTTCATATTGTAAATTCCATTCATTATTTTCGGGGTTTTTTACCAACTTTAAAAACGGCACTTTTATCGTATATCTTATAAGGCCAAACCAAATCTTGAATTGGATCTGAACGTAGTCATTTTCTTTCTCATGGCAAAAAACGATGTTGATATGAAGCACCGTTGCCGAAATAACGACGATCAATACGATGATCGAGATCAGTATTGTCATGACAATTGCCATACTGCAGCCCCCTTGCCTTTCCACCATTATCGACAAAACCCCAAAAAAATAAACCTGCTTTATGAAGCAGGTTTTAAAGCTTCCACCGTTTTCTCATGAATAACGGCTGTATCAGCGAAATAATCGTGCAATCCTTGTTTTTTCGGCATAAAAGCAACCATTAAATACAGAATGACAATAGTGGTTACAATAAAGCGCCCGATCAATTCCCGAAACAAAACAACAGTCCAAGTTAAACGTTCTTCTGTCAGCGGGACGACTTTTAAGCCAAATACCATTTTTCCAATCGTTTGTCCGGTGAATTTCGTGAATAGAAGAAAATAGCCGTAAAAGAGAACGGCACTCGCCACATGGATGGGGGCAAACAGTTCATGGGCAAAAACGGGTAGATCAAGCCAGCGGAAAACCGGCAAAATCAATATCCGTTTAAGACTTCCAATCACGATTAAGTCAAGTAAATACGCCCAAAAACGCATCCAAAAGCCAGCATAGTGAGGGCCGTACAAAAAAGACTTTGCGCCCTCATGATATCCGTCATCCGCCTCTTTTTTCGTTTCAGCGGCTATTGGCTTTTCTAATTCAGGATCGTGCCTTGATTCATTCATAACGATCCCTCCTCAGAATATAAATACATGAGCCGCGGAGACTGTGAGTGAGTCAAAAGATTCATCAGCACGTTCCATTCGCCGTCCTTTTGAAACATTTTTTGCGCGCTGGCTGCAAAAAAGGAAGAAAGCCCGCTGTTCGTTTCATAACGAAATACTTCGGCACCGCTCAAATGTTTATCTTTTTTCAATTGTTTGATTGTATCATCCAAATAACCGAATTCATCAATTAAGTGAAGCTGCTTCGCCTGCCTGCCATCGTACACACGACCGTCAGCGATTTTTCTGACTTGTTCTTCCGGAATATGCCGCCCCTCTGAAATCACTTTTACAAATTGTTGATAAGAGTTGTTAATCATCGTTTGCAAAATTTGTTTCTCTTTCTCTGTCATCGGGCGGGTAGAACTGCCGATATCCTTGAAAGGACCGCTTTTAACAGTCACAAAATCCACACCGAACTTTTGCGCCAATTTGGAGTAATTCACAGTGTTCATAATCACTCCTAAAGAGCCCGTTAAAGTTTCAGGACTGGCAAAAATTTTATCTCCGGCAGTTGAAATATAATAGCCACCTGAAGCCGCCGTCGGGCCCATAGAAACATAAATCGGTTTTTTTGCCTTTTGCTTAATCTCCATTAATTTATCATGGATTTCTGCACTTTCGGCCACCCCGCCGCCCGGGGAATTGACTCTCAATATAATCGCTTTGATGCTCTTATCATGCTCCACTTTATCAAGCATTTTCATAAAATTTTCGTGGTTGTATCCCGTCTCAAAAAATGAGGCAGTCGAACCCGTATCTTGAATCACGCCATTTACTTCCAAAACCGCAATTTTCTTCAATGTGTTTCCTTTCTCGATGACATCTTCATTGAAATTTCCATCTTGGTTTGTCAGTCCTTCAAAAAGGTTTTCAACGTCTGCAGTCAGCGTGATGCTGGCTAAATTGACAATGACAGAAACTGCGAACAATATAGCCGCAATAGCCAAAGCTATTATTCTTTTCCTATTCATCCATCCTGTCCTCCAATTCTAAAATAAAGAAATTCCATTCCTGTCAATTATTGTAGCAAACCACTTGAACCTACCAAAAGCCTTTTTTGCTTTTTCGCCCCATACAGCCTTTCGTCCATTTCACTGAATTTGCCAACACATAAATCTGAGTTTACGGATTTTATGAAGCTTTTATGCATCGTTTCATTTAAAATAGTACACATCAGGGAATAATTAGAATAGAAAGAAGGAATCACAATGGATCATCAGTCCTCAAAATTGTGGACAAAACAATTTATCGTCATCTTATTAATGGCATTTCTCTTTTTTATTTGCCTCCAAATGCTGACAGCAGGCTATCCCGCCTTCATTTCGGATATTAAACATAACCCTGCACAAGGAGGCTTGATGACCACTGCCTTTATGGCAGCGGCGATTGTAACACGCCCGTTTATCGGAATACTGATGCATAAACTGAATGTGAAGCGGATGGCGATTTTTTCGCTCATCTTCGTCCTGTTGGCAATCGCATTAAGCTATAAATTGGAATCCGTTCCGATCCTTCTCCTTTTGAGAGTTTTCCATGGCATCGGTTTTGGAATCATCACAACTCTGTTGTCCACCATGGCAACCAATATTATTCCGAATCATCGTCTTGGAGAAGGGATTGGCTACTACGGGCTTTCCACCAGCCTAGGAACAAGTTTGGGACCTATGCTGGCATTGTCATTGATGGCAGCCTTCTCATTTCATGTTTCTTATCTTTTTATCTGTGTTGTTTACAGCCATTATTCTCATTCTCAGCTTTTCAATCAAAAGCTCTTCAAAGACGGACGGCAAACCGACAAATAGCCAAGCACAGTCACTTATTCAATATGCTTTCGACAAACAAGCCCTTTTGCCTTGTTTATTAATTGTTTGTTACTTTATTTCTCTTGGCGGTGTCGTGAGTTTCATGAATGAATTAGGAAAAGAAGCGAATCTGGGTGGAACGGTTTCTCTTTTCTTTCTGACCAATGCCATCGTTATGACTGTGATACGTCCCATTTCGGGCCGCCTGTATGATCATTTTGGACATAAAGTACTTATTTATCCTGCCGCAATGGCAGGCATTATCGGTCTAATGTTATTATATTTCACTTATAATACGGCGACCTTATTAATAGCAGGTTTCTTTTACGGCCTTGGATATGGAGTTATTCAGCCTTCCCTCCAAGCACTGGCTGTAAGCAGAGTGGCGCAAGACAAAAAAGGGACTGCCAACGCCATGTTCTTCTCTTCCATGGATCTTGGTATAGCGATTGGCTCCTCCGGATTAGGGGTTGTGGCCAACTCAACCGGATACCACACCATGTATGCATATAGTGTTCTTCCTATACTTTTGTTAATCATGATATATACATTTACTTTTGTCATAAACAAACATAAGGATAAAACCATCAAAAAAGCTTCCTGAACGATAAAGCCAATTTCACAACGTAATCAAAGAGCGCTGAAAAAATTCCTATCGCTGTTTGAACCATATTGGTTAAAAATTCTTCTTAGACCTTTTATCGAGTAGGAGGGAGCGATTAACTCCCGTCCTCTCACACCACCGTACGTACGGTTCCGTATACGGCGGTTCAATTAAGATAATTGACGCAAGTCTTTATAACTTCCGTGAATAGCTGTTCTCTTTATGCCAGTGGTCACTCCACCCTCCAAGAGGTCTCCCACGGGATTCACCGCTTCCTCCCTCAAGTGAGGTACTACGTTTTCTGTGTTCATCATGACTCACTGAATACCAAGGGCTATTCTCTCTTAATTGTTCGGTCCTTCTTAGTTGTTCTAGACCAACTAATACTATGACCTCTGCTGACTTCTGACGGTTCAGCTACTTATCACTAAGTAGGTTATGAAGAGTACTTCACATATCCGCCAGACCTCCCCGGGTAAGTACATGCACTTTCACACCATCTATCCGCCTCATTTACTCGATATGACCTTCGACAGAAAGAGCTTTGTTTTGTTATGCAAACTCACTCAATCATACCTAGCCTTATATGAGGTTCGTGTTCCTCGGACCGGTGTTTTGCCTCCAGCTTCCTTCAGATTCCGCGTCACCACGGACACCCTTGCTCTTGGCTAACCTCTACTTCTGTCTTCGGGGTTCGGGACTTACACCCTATAGTTCATGTACATGCCGGGCGCACATAAAAAGGATTGGCCAAGAGTCACCAATCCCTTTTGCGTGATCACTTTTCCAAGAAGAAAAAATTGAATAGAACAAGAGTTGGAATCTTTTCGGTCCATCCTCCTGACTGATCATACCTTCTCATGATGTTCCTTTGTTCCGTTCTTTTTAAAAAAGTTCTTTCGACATAGTCGAAAGAACTTTTGGATTTTATACGAAAATGTAGACTTCCCTATTTAATACTTAGATGAATGTCAAAAAAGAAGAGCCAAGGCTCTCCTTCATTGATTTTCTAGTTTTCAACAGGAATCTCACTTTTTCTTTTTGGATTCTTTCCATTTCTATGAAAGAAGCGAATTTGTGATAATGAAAATACACAAAGCGCCGCCCATATGAATGTAAAGGAAATGAATTTGATCGTCGAAAATGGTTCATGATAAATAAAAATCCCTATCAACAGAGACATGGTGGGCGTAACGTATTGCAAAAATCCAATCATATATAAAGGAATCCGCTGAGCACCTTTGGCAAAATACAAAAGAGGAACTGCCGTGACAATTCCACCGCCAATAAGCAAAAGATCGGTCGCCACACTTTGGTGGAATAGCATCAATTCACCATTGCTATTTAAATACAGTAAAAATAGCAGCGAAAATGGAGTAATCAACAGCGTTTCAAGCGTTAACCCCGTTGCGGATTCGACTTTGACTACTTTTTTGGCCAAACCATACAATCCAAAGGTGACAGCCAACCCAAGGGCCACCCATGGAAATTTTCCATACGAAATCGTAAGGATTAAAACGCCAGTAAGCGCCAAAAGAAAAGATACTACTTGAGCTTTTGACAGTTTTTCTTTTAATATCAAAACGCCTAACAGTACGCTCACAAGCGGGTTAATGTAGTACCCTAAACTTGTTTCAATGATATGATTTTGATTGACGGCCCAAATGTATAAAAACCAATTGGCACTGATCAGCACGGATGCGAAAAATAATGTCAGCCCCATTTTTGGCTGTTGAATAAGCTGCCGGAACGTTTGACGAAACAACGACCATTTCTTTGTGACCAATAGAAAACCAAGCATAAATAGAAAAGACCAAAAAATCCGGTTCGCTAAAATTTCATAAGCGGGAACTTGCTTCAGCAATTTCCAATAAAGAGGGAACAATCCCCATAGCAAGTACGAAAGCCCTGCGTATACAATCCCCAATTTCTCGTCTTTTTTCATCCCTGTCTCCCCCTTCTGTCCAATGATAATATCGATGTTTATTTTCCCAACTGATAAATTTCCTAACAAGACTTGGGCGAATCAGTTGATTTTCACTAAAAAGCCGTTCACCCGTTTGAATATAGGTCTAGTAAGCAGTATAAACGATCTCATCGTCTATCACCGTCATTACTGCTTTCGTTTTTGAAATCTCCTCTTGAGAAATATGGAATACATCACGATCCACAATGGTAAAATCAGCTTTGTATCCTCTTTGTATCTTGCCTCGATCGTGTTCGTGATGACAAGCAAAAGCACTTCCTTTTGTGTAAAGCGAGATGGCTTCATAGACAGTTAGATTCTCATCCGTACGGCCATCGGCTCTTTCTACGACAGCGCCAATGTGCTTAAAAGGATTCACGTCTTCAATAGGAGCATCCGAGCCGCCGGCACAATGTATCCCTTCTGTTAAGATCGTTTTCCACGGAGATACGTACTGCTGCAGACATTCCGGCAAACGTCCTGTATAGGAAACATCGGAACGAATAAAACCAGGCTGAATATCGAGTATAAGATGGTTTTGTTGTTTTAGTCTTGCGATTAAATCATGTCGCAAAATATTTGCATGAATAATCCTGTCTCTTTTTCCTTTCGCCGATGGATATTGTTCCACTACATCCAATACCCGCTCCACAGCTAAGTCGCCAATGGCATGAACAGCAACCGGCAGCCCCATTTCTCGCGCTTTTTTTACCATTTCGACCAACTGGCCATTAGGATGGATTTCCAAACCGTTCGTTTCCGGATCGTCTTGATATGGCGAACTTAATAAAGCGGTTCGGCTGCCCAAAGAGCCATCAGCAAAAATTTTCATAGCTCCGAATTCCAAAAATGGAGTGCCAAATAAAAAGTCAAATCCCGCTTTCCTCCATTCATCTATAACTTCATGATGCACTAATAAATGGGTCCGGAATTTCCGGTTGCTTCGATGAATCACGTGCTCAAAAGCGCGATACGTCCGCCAAAAATCTCCATAATAATTCAAGTCTTCCGTGTGGGCTCCTGTCAATCCATTCTCCCAACAATGTTGAATCCCTGTTTCGAGAATTTTCTTCAAGTCGTCATTTGTATACTCGGGAAGCGTCTGAAACATTCTGTCAATGGCGCGATCTTTTAAGATTCCTGTTAATCGTCCGTCCTCATCCCGTTCGATTTTCCCACCTTCAGGATCAACAGATGTTTCATCAATCCCCGCTTTCTTTAAAGCTGGGGTATTCGCTACAACCGTGTGTCGGCACACCTTTTTTAAAAGAATTGGAATCGTGTCTGAAATTTGATCAAGATCGTCTTTTGTCAATATTTCGCCTGTCGACCAGCGACTTTCATCCCATCCTTCACCGATCAGCCATTCGCCTTCTTTTAGAGAAGAAATTTTTTCTTTGACAGCAGCTAAAACGTCTCTCTTGGATTTCATCTCGGTGAAATCCAGTCGATCGAGTTTTTCTCCCAGACCCAGCAAATGCATATGGCTATCGACAAATCCCGGAAACATTACGGCACCATCCAGTGAAATGGTGCGGTCAAAAGGGGCATGACACAACTCCGCTTCCTTCTTTGAACCGGCAAATAAGATCGTGCCATTTTCTGTCACAACTGCTTCACATGTTTCGTTTTCTTTATTCATCGTAAAAATCTTTCCATTATGCCAAAGGGTTTTCATATCGGATTCCTTCCTTTTGAACAAAATGGAAAACAGGCAGCTTGTGCCGCCTGTTTTTCTTCAAGCTTAGCTCAATGCTTGCAGCTCTTTGTTTCTTAACTCCACCCGTCTGATCTTGCCTGAAGCCGTTTTAGGCAGTTCATCCACAAATTCAATTTTTCTCGGATATTTGTATGGAGCCGTCACTTTTTTCACGTGTTCTTGCAATCGGGGAATTAAGTTAGGATCGTTTTTGTCCACTCCTTCTTTTAAGATGACAAAAGCTTTTACTACATTCCCTCTTACCTCGTCAGGACTCGCCACAACAGCGCATTCTTTGACATACGGATGCTTAACGAGAGCATCTTCCACTTCAAACGGGCCAATGGTATAGCCGGAACTGATAATAATGTCATCGCCTCGACCCTCGAACCAAAAATATCCATCCTCGTCTTTTTTGGCTCTGTCCCCGGTAATATAGTACTCTCCTCGAAACTGCTTAGCCGTTCTTTCCGGATCTTTATAATATTGTTTAAACAAAGCCGGAGTTGACACATGGACGGCAATATCGCCTACTACGCCAGGTGGACAAGGATTCCCGTCGTCATCAATAATTTCCACGTGGTTTCCAGGCGTTGGTTTTCCCATGGATCCCGGACGAATCTCCATGTCCTTCGTCACACCGACGAGAAGAGTGCTCTCCGTTTGTCCATAACCATCGCGGACATAAATTCCAAATTGTTTTTTAAAGATCTCGATGACTTTTCTGTTCAGAGGCTCTCCTGCAGAAACAGCACTGTGTAGATGATCCAGACGATAATCGCCCAAATTGTCGACTTTCGCCATTAATCGATACTCAGTCGGTGTACAACATAGCACATTGACTTTATATTTTTCCAAAAGGTGTAAAAATTTCTTTGGATTGAATCGGCCATTATAGACAAGTCCTGTTGCTCCTGACCCAAGAACGGACAAAAATGGGCTCCAAATCCACTTTTGCCAGCCCGGTCCGGCTGTAGCCCATACGATATCGTCTTTTCCAATGCACAGCCAATTAGGAGCCGCCGTTTTTAAATGTGCATAGCCCCATCCATGAGTATGAACAACCCCTTTAGGATTTCCGGTCGTTCCCGAAGTATAAGGCAAAAAGGCCATATCATCACTTCGTGTATCGGCCATTTCCAATGAATCAGACTGTTTTTCCGCTTCTTCTTCTAAAGACAGCCATCCTTCGCGTTTTCCGCCAAATACAAACGGCAGCAATTTTCCGTCTATAAACTTCTCTGTTTTTTCAAATTCCCCGACAAGGGAATGATAAGAAACGACGGCTTTTACATCTCCATGTTCAATACGATAGTTCAAATCTTTCGTTCTTAGCATTTCCGAACAAGGAACCACGACTAATCCCGTCTTTAGAGCAGCCGTATAAATTTCATAAGCTTCAATTAAGCGTGGGGTCATGACTAAAATAATGTCCCCTTTTTTCAAGCCTCGACTCAAAAAGGCATTTCCAATTCGATTGGCGTTTTGAATCAATTGTCTATATGTAATTTCTCTTGTATCTCCATTTTCATTTTCCCATTTGATCGCCACTTTTTTTGGATCGGAAGCATATTTTTCGAATTCCATTACGATATTGTATTTTTCTGGCGCCAACAAATCCTCTCTTTTCATCCAGAGATCCCTCCTTAATCTTGCTAGCTACTCCCGGCTTTCGCCTTTTTAGGAGCGGGGCATAATCATGAGGCCTTTCGCCAGAAGTATTTGGCAGGCTCGCATTCGCCTCGCTTTTTCATGAAGAGCTCCTTTCACGATAAACACTTACGTATAAAAAAAGACCCTTCTAAAGTACCTATCACTGCTTGTCTTTTCACATAGATCCATTATATCAAAATGATCCACACAATTTGAATCAAATTTTCGATCGGGTATTGTAAACTGACTGCAAAGTTTCGAACAGAAAGAAGCAAGGGTTTCCCCTTGCTTCTAAAGTTTGACGCTTCCATTTATTTATGGTTCTTATTGAAGAAATCATTTTATCGAAGGAAATAGTATCTTTATCTTGATAAACCGTTTAACTGCTGTTCTGCCATTTGGATTAATCGTTTTGTCATTTCTCCACCGACAGAACCGTTGGCGCGTGCTGTTGCATCCGGCCCAAGCTGCACACCAAATTCTTGCGCGATTTCTGCCTTCATTTGTTCAAGAGCATTTTCTACACCGGGAACTAAAAGCTGGTTAGACCGATTATTTCTAGCCATCCATTTTCACCTCCCTGTATTCATTAAAATGTGCATAATCGGTCCGCTTTATTCCCGATGCAGTTCACAATACGTCAAAATAGGTCTTGAAACTCTTTCGATTCAAACTCTTCGCTGATCAAGAGCGTTTCTGTTTTTTCAACCGCTTCTCTTACATAAGGTTCAAAATCAAAAAAGCTTTCGTAGTGTTCCACCCTTTCCAATTTTGGTTTTGTCTTTGGAGAAGGCGGTGTAAAAATAGTGCAACAATCTTCATAAGGAAGAATGGATATATCATGCGTTCCAATTTTTCGAGAGATTTCAATAATTTCCAGTTTATCCATGGCAATGAGCGGTCTTAGAACGGGTGTACTGGTCACATCATTGATGGCCAGCATACTTTCCATTGTTTGACTGGCTACTTGTCCCAAGCTTTCCCCAGTGACAAGTGCAAGTCCGCCGTTTTTCTTCCGGATTTCATCCGCAATGGTTAACATAAATCTTCTTGTCGAAGTCATCGTGTAATTAGCCGGAACCGTTTCATGGATTTTTTGCTGGATTTCTGTAAACGGAACAATATGAAGTTTAATGGTTCCACCAAAGGATGTTAATTTTTTCGCCAAATCAATGACTTTTTGCTTAGCTCGTTCGCTTGTGTAAGGAGGACTAAAAAAGTGAACAGCCTCTATTTCTACTCCCCGTTTCATCATCATGTAACCTGCAACAGGGCTGTCAATTCCCCCCGACAACAGCAACATTGCTTTTCCGCTTACACCGGCCGGAAGTCCTCCAGCTCCTTTGACCCACTCGCAGGATAAAAATACGCCCTCTTTTCGAACCTCTACTAAAAGTTCAATATCAGGATGCTTCACGTCGACCTTAATTCCGTCTATGTTTTTTAAAATGTGAGCCCCCAAAACAGAGTTCATTTCCTGGGAATCGATTTCAAACGTCTTATCCGAACGTCTTGCATTAATTTTAAACGTATTCCCAGGCGAAAAATTGGCTTTAACGAGCGTAAGCGCTGCTTCTTTGACTTTTTCGATGTTCTTCTCCGTCCGTACTACCGGGCTAAACGATTGAATTCCGAAAACATTCGATAGTTTTTCTTTGATTCTTTCATAGGAAGCCTCATTTAGAAGAAGATACATGCGGTCTCTTCCTGCCTGAATTTGGATATTCCCTTCATTTTTCATGATATCTTTTATATTTTTTTTCAGTTTCGTCACAAAAACATTTCGGTTTCTGCCTTTTGTCGACAGCTCCCCGTATCGAATTAACACGCGATCGTAAATCATGGTCATCTCCTCTTTGTTTTCGTAATCGTAGGCAATAATTCTTTTAACGTCGTGATAAATTCTTTTGCCTCTTCCATTGTGTTTTCATACGATAAACTGATGCGAACGCTGAAATCTGCCTCTTTTTCCGGTACTCCCATAGCCAGTAATGTACGGCTCGGCTGATTTTGCCGCGAAGAACAAGCACTTGTAGTCGACAGAAAGATCCCTTTTGATTCCAGCGCATGAACGAGCACTTCGCCTCGAACACCGGATATGGCAAAATTAATGATATGAGGCGCCCCGGAATCCGGAGAATAAATCGTGACGTCTTCTATAGAGCGCAAACTCTTGAATAAATAACGGCGAATATTTTCCATTTCTTTCAAAGCCGTCTTTTGCTTTTCCATGGTCATTCGCAAAGCTTTTGCCATGGCAACAATCCCACCGGTGTTTTCAGTTCCGCTTCGCACATTTTTTTCTTGGCTTCCTCCTGAAAATAGCGGCGAAATTCGAATGCCTTCTTTTATATAAAGAATGCCGGTTCCTTTTAAACCGTGGAATTTGTGTGCGGAAATAGAACAGAAATCAATGATTCCGTCAGACAGAGGCAAAGGAATTTTCCCCGCTCCTTGAACATGGTCAACATGGAAGAAAATTTTCGGGAAATTTTTCAATAGTTTTCCAATTTCTTCGACCGGTTGTATAGACCCAATTTCATTGTTGACATGCATAACGGAAACGAGAATGGTTTCCGGCCGAATCGCTTTTTCCACATCTTCCACTCGAACCATTCCTTTTTTATCCACAGGCAAATAAGTGACTTCAAAGCCAAGATCCTCCAACTGCTTGCATGCATTGTGCACGGAAGGATGTTCAATCGAAGTCGTGATAATATGGTTTCCTCGATGGCGGTATTGCAACGCAGTCCCCTTAATCGCCAAATTATTCGATTCTGTTCCGCCGGAAGTGAAAAACACTTCACTTGGTTTGCAACGAAGCAAAGAAGCAATCTGCTTTCTCGCTTCAGTCAATAATTTTTCCGCTTGTCCTCCAAAAGAATGGAGGGAAGACGGATTCGCATAAAAATTCTCATTTATTTTTAAAAATGACTCCATTACTTCCTTATATGGTTTTGTTGTGGCACTGTTATCGAAGTAAATCATAATTCACACCTTCTCTGTGAATGATTTCTCACACTCAAATACTAATAATAACATAGCCTGAAGTAGGGAACAATCAGAAAGAAAGCAGCTTATCATTCTAAAAGACAGAAAAAAAGAAAGCAGACGATTCAAAGTAAGATTCGAACTCTTCCCCACAATCTAAGCCTGTTCTTAAATGGGGAGGCCAAATCCATTTGAATCAGCCGCTTTCTTTAGTCTTTACCATCCATATTCAATAGATCCGATAGTTTTTTCAAAAATTGAGGATCCACTTTTTCCACTGCAGCTGCAGCTTGCTCAAGCGCCTCGCTGAATTCATAATTTCTAAAAGCTTTTTCCGCTTCTATCAGTTTTTCCCGAACGTTCGGATATTGGCTCCGATAACGATTACCATACTGGATGACTTTTTCCGCCAAAAACACCTGTTCAATCAATTCATCTGTTTTTTGATTGAGAACTTCCACCGCTTCCACAGCCAGTTCCAGCTTGTCTTGAACTTGGTTCATGTTCAACGGCTTCATTTGAAGGCACTGAATGACCTCATTGATTCGTTCTGATGCATCCTCCATCAATGATTTATAGGAATCCGGCAAGCCGGGCACATTGCTTTTCGCCACTTTACGATGGGATTCGTGAATCATTCTTCTCAATTCTTCCAATTTATCTCTAGCGGCTAATTCATCTTTTCGCAAGTTCCCTAAAAACTCCGCAAATCTCTCCTGCTCTTCTTGAAGCGATTCAATGCTTTTTCGAATCTCCATTAAATCATCGTTCAACAGCGAATAAGCAGACTGTTTGGCAAATATTTTACTGGACACGATTTCATACCGTTTCTCCAACAGAGACAATTCTTTATCTAATTTCTTTGGCACATCAATTTGTTCGTCTACTAAATGATAACTTTCTTGAACAAGTTGGGTTTCTTCTTTCAGTTTTCTGTTGTTTTTTTTCAGTTTTTGCAGCAGCTCAAATGTTTGGTTGTTGTTTTGGATTATGTCATGCTTTGCTTTCACTTCTTTTTCCAACAATTCATACAGAAGGTCAATATTTTCCCTCGTCTCGTTCAACGAATCTTCTACTTCTTGAATTTCGGTTTTCGCGATTAAATCTTTATAAAGATCCAGCTCTTTCCGGATTCTCGCAATTTCTTTATCAAGCTGCAAATGATTAAGAATATACCCTTGCTCTTCCATTTCTTTATATCCTTCTTCAAGCTCATCCAGCTGGGAAGGAAGCAAGCTTGTGCATTCCGGAATCAGCACCGGTATACGCTCCATCTTATGCAGCAAATCCGCCATTTCTTCTTTCAGATTCAATACAAGCTCTCTTGCTTCCAAATAGTTCCCCTCAGCGGTCAGTTCTTCAAATTGATCGAATTGAGAGGACAGACTATCAAGCTTTATTTCCAATATAGGTGCGGTTTTTCCGTATGTATGACGATGAGCAAGCAGTCTTTTTCGAGCGGAACGATATTTTTCTTTTATCTCTTCCATATCTCTGCGGTTCTTTTCTTCACTGCCTACTAGTTCATTCAGCTCTTGCAATAAATTATCAATTTTCTCCTCTGCACTGTCCAAATTTTCTTCAATTTGTCTCATGATTTCTTGTGCTTTTCGAAAACGGTATTTGTCAATGCAACTCTCGGCATCTATCAGCTTTTCATCGATTGCCGGCAACTCCGTCGTAATGATTTCATCCCATGTTTGACGCCACCGTTCAAATAATTCTTCCGTTTGTCCAGTCATATTTAATTTTTTTACTTTTTTCAATTCATCCGCTACAGGTCGATTCATAATTTCGATTTTGCGTTTGTCCAATTGATCTACAACTTGATACTTTTTTCTTTTCATTAAGAAACCTATTGTGACCATTATGATGATCAATAAGAATGTGCCGATGACGAACTCCATCGTAAGCCCCCTGTTCCACATATGCCGTACTTTCTCTAAATAAACCCCGCTTTATTGTCCATAATTTCCCGCCTGTAAAAGAGGGGGACGGACTAATCCAGCTCCGGCTCCTAGGTGCTCGAGGTCACAATCCATCTTGCTGCGGTGGTTGAAATACTACCTCCTCGCAAGCTGTCTTGTGCTTGTCGCACCTACAGTCGCCTCACTTTTTTATTAATCCTTCTGCGGCTTAAGCCTCTGTTACAAAATCCCTTCCGGCTCTCTGCCTTCCGCCAAATCCCGCCGTGAGATATTTTGATTCAAAGGCAAACGCTGCTCTTATATGATATATAACTTATCCTTGTCCCTTCACCCAACAAGGATCCGTTACGGATAGTTCATCGTTTTATCGTAAAAATATCTTAATGTAAATATGATACCATGTGAATGATCTTTTTTGACAAATAAATTCTAATTTTTTACCAGGAAACTCAAAAATTTGATACACTTTTATTCATACGAAAGAAATATCTTTTCATCGAGGATCCGACTTTCGATTCTCTCATTAAAATTGACTTTGCCGATCAATTATAATAAAGGTTTCGTTTCTAATCTTTATTTTAGCTTATTTCCATCATAAATTCGAGCATTTGAAAGGAGAAATACTATTTATGAGGGTCGATGGTCATATTCACACTCCTTATTGCCCGCACGGAACCAATGATTCTTTCGAGTCGTACATAGAAACAGCCATTTCTCTTGGCTTTGAAAAAATAACCTTTACCGAACACGCCCCGCTTCCGGACGGATTTATTGATACGACTCCGACGAAAGACAGCGGTATGGATCCCGGCCAAATCGATGATTACATAGAAGAAGTTTCCGAATGGAAAAAGAAATATAAAGGGATCATTGATATCCAAATTGGACTGGAAGTGGATTACATCGAGGGGTACGAGCAAAAAACAAAAGAATTTTTGAATCGATACGGGCCGCTTTTGGATGATGCCATTTTATCCGTCCACTTTCTAAAAAAAGGGAATGAGTGGTACTGCCTTGACTACAGCGCTGAGCTCTTTGGAAAGATCGTTGATGTTTTCGGCTCCGTTGAAAAGACATATGAATGCTATTACGAGACGGTATTAAAATCCATAGCGGCAGATCTTGGCCCATATCGCCCGGCAAGAATCGGCCATGTCACGCTTGTTCGCAAATTTCAAAACAAATTTCCTTGCCGAAAATCTTTTGACCATATGATTGAATCGATTTTATCGGCTGTAAAGAAAAATAGCTTTTCCTTAGATTACAACGGTGCAGGCGTCCACAAACCGGATTGTCTGGAACCATACCCGTCGAATGACATCGCTTTGAAAGCAGCTGAAATGGGCATCCCTCTTATTTATGGATCAGACGCCCATCAAGCAAAGGATCTTGGCCAAGGCAGAAAAAAGATGATCTTTTCTCTTCTTGAGGACGGCTCCGGCAAAACAGTCAAATAATTTTTCTGTCAAAATGACGCGTTTCTTGCAAGGAGCATAACGTTGAGTCGATCCAACGCTCGATCATGATCATGTATTTTTCAACAAAATATTTTTCTTGAGGGAATGTGTGCCAAACCTCCCGCAAATATTGACTTTGTAAAAACGGCATCGTCAGCAGCGATTTTAATTGAATGATCACTAAGCTTTCCGGAAGATTGGCGAAAATTCCCTCTTTGATTCCTTGTTCCAGGATCAAATGAAAAAGATATTTTTCCTTCACTAAATAGGACGCAATGATTTCACGCGAAATTTGGGAGTCAATAGACACTTCCCTCCAGACAAAACGAGTCAATAAATGATTTTCTCTTTGAAACGAAAGTATGCTCTTCAAGCCTTGTTTTAAGCATTCGTCCGGGGGCGCCATTTCAAGTAAAAATACTTTTTCTTCCAGACAAGACAAATAGCCTTCAAAAAATTGGGTTAAACACGCTTCCAATAATCCTTGTTTTCCTTTAAAATAATAGGAGATATTCGCTGGGTTTACTTTCGCTTTTTTGGCTATGTCCCTTACCCCGGTTCCGTCATAGCCTTTTGTATTAAAAAGAACAATGGCTGCGTCCATAATTAATTCTTTCGTTTCCTTTAATGTTGCGTTCATTTTCTTCCCTCTTCTCTCCTTAATTGATCGCGATGTTTAGGACAAAACAAAAACTGGGATTTTTGATTTCATTGATCGATCAGAATTTTCTGTTTTTTGACTGTTTGCCTTTCCCGTTTGAGAAATCGGGGATTCTCTTTGTTGCAAGGATGCGAATGACGGTGACGTGCCCATTGATTATGTCTGCAACCTATCAAAGCTGTAAAACTTATTCTTTATCAAATTTCGGATTCATACGTAAAAATCCTTTATAATTTTATCGACATTTTCTTTCAGAATCGACGTGAATTTTCAGAGAGAAGGGTGATCATGATGTTTCAAGCAGAAACGTACAAAGGCTCTAAAGAAGAGCAGTATCAACTCGTCATCAAACAATTGAAAGCCTTGATGGAGTCCGAAACGAACAGAATCGCCAATTTAAGCAATGCTTCCGCTTTATTAAATCAATTTCTTAAAGAAATAAATTGGGTCGGTTTTTATTTATATGAACAAGAAAAAAATGAACTTGTCCTCGGACCGTTTCAAGGACTGCCGGCCTGCGTCCGCATCCCGCTCGGAAAAGGGGTTTGCGGAACAGCCGCAGCAGAACGAAAAACCATCCGCGTAGAAGATGTCCATCAATTTCCCGGCCATATCGCCTGTGATGCCGCTTCCCAATCGGAAATAGTCGTTCCGATGATTAAAGCGGGACAGTTAATCGGTGTTCTCGATATCGACAGTCCGATTATCAATCGTTTTGATGAGATCGATCAAAGCATGTTGGAACAATTTGTTCATGCTTTAGTGGAATTTTTATAAGAAAGGCTTGTTTGCTTTCGAAAAAAGAGGCAGATTCCAAATAAAATTTGGAATCTGCCTCATCTCGTCTTGTTATGAAAAAGGCATTTTGCTGTCGTTTTCACTATGATAACTAATGGTCATTTTGTTTTTGCCGGTTGCTTTCGAAACGTACAGTGCTTGGTCGGCTTTTTTAAACAACGATTCTACGTCTTCTCCACTTCCTTTGTACCATCGAGACATTCCGCAAGAAACCGTCACTTTCGGATTCGTCTTTTCTTCCACTTCTACTACTATCCTTTGTGAAAGTTTCTCTGCTTCATTCACAGTCAAATGAGGAAAATAGATAGACAGCTCCTCTCCGCCCCATCTTGCAGCTATTCCTTTTTGACCGGAGACAGATTGAATAATTTTGGCCACTTGAACGATGACCTCATCCCCTACTTGATGTCCGTACGTGTCATTGATTTTTTTAAAATCATCAATATCGATCAGAAGAAAGCTCCCTTGTTCGTCGTTCTGCAGCGACTCGCTCATCTTTGACTCCAAATAGTTTCGGGAATATAAATTCGTTAAATGATCGGTAATCACAAGACGTTCAAGTTCCTCTCTTAAAAGAGAATTGGTCAAAGCCAATGTGGAATGATAAATCAAGGACTGCAGCAATTTATACATATCAAACGTAAATCCATAGGCGCTGTCTTTCAATACAATGCAAAATCCTTTTAGCATGTCGCTTTCAAACATGGGGACAGCCATTAATGAACGATATGGAAATTTTCTATCCGTTATTTTTCTGGCTATGTCCCCAATAAATATCGAATCTTTTTCTTCTTCCATTCTCTTTCCTACATACGATATGTACATTTTTCCCGATTCATCCAAAAAAATCGGGGAGCTTCCTTCCAATACTTTATAGCCATCTTTTTCTATAAAAATGAATCCGCAAGCAGAAGCTCCAAAGGAGGAAAGGATTTTGGACTGCAAAAACAATATAGTATCGGAAAAGCGCAAATTGGAATTCAACTGCCGCGATGTTTCGTTGATAAGCTGCAAATCGGCAATAAATCGTCTCGATTGCTGATAAAGCTTGGCATTTTCCAAAGCGCTTCCACCTGTTTCCACAAGCAGCCGAATAAACTCAATTCTTTCGTTGTTCAATTGAAAAAGCGGACAATCGACTTTTAAAAGTCCGTACACCCCTTGCTTTCCTTTTATAGGGACATATAAAACACTTTTGTTTGCTTGCGTTAAGTGCTCCACTTTTACTTCGCCGCTTACATACGCTTCCATCGCCATAGAGCGAGTATTTTCCATTTCAAATAAATGGACGGGCAATTCTATGTCATTTTTATCAATGGTAAGATTTAACGAATAAAAATAATGAGGAAAAACGCGTTTGAGGGTGTCCACCATTTCGTTTAATACACATTCAATATTCATTGAAGAATGAAATCTTTTTGTTGCTTGAAACAATTCTTTATAAAATTTTTCCCCATTCGAGATGGAAGAAACAAAGGCATAACGTTGAAAAAAACGATGGCTTTCTTCCGTAAATTCTTTTAAAAACCTTTCGGTGATTTTTTCTTCCAAAGGAGTTTTTACAAATAAACAGCCATAGACTTCATGTTCACAAAGAAACTGGACGCCAAACGAATATTCGGAATAGCAGCGACTGACATCCAGGATATCCCGTTGTACCCATCGTTTATTTTCAAACAGATGCTCGATCTCTTTCCGCTGTTCATTTGAAACGGTTTGCATCGAACTTTTGTCCAAAAAATGGAATTTTTCTGACTTTAAAATGTCAGAAATAGATTTCAGCCATTTTTGTTGAACATTTTGTTCATCCGGGGCCACGATAAGCTCATATAGTTTCGCTTTGTACAAAGTCATCATATTTTTCAAAAAGATTTCGTTCATCCTTTAATCACCTGTGTTTCCCATCCAATTGATTTTGCAGCGGCTGCAAAGCTCCACACAGCTCTGCACGCTTAAAAGGAAGGATTCCCGGTTTCCATTTCAATCATGTTGCGTCAACTGACGTAAAGGTTTTGAAACTCGTACCTTCCAACTATAAAATTTTCCTCATTTAGATCCATGTCAATCATACAAAACGATTTTTAATTAAATATTTTTCGGAATATTAAATAAATTTAATCACCTTGCATTATTTTCAAATCAATCCTTTATAGTATAGCATAGAAAAAAAGATTATTATATATATTATTCAAACTTTTTCCATTGTCCTGATTTATTATTTTTTTACTACCTTAATTCCATAAATATGAAAAAAGAAATGACTATTTCACTAATAAATAAGTTTTATCTTCCTCTCGAATTTTAATTAAGACAATAAAAATAGTTAGTCGGGGATGCAAAAACAGAAAAGAGAAACAGGAGGAATAAAAAATTCATTGATCAGATTCAAGCAAGCAGTTTGGCAGTCTTTCTCATTTTCATATTAGAAACACTCATTTCAGCACAGCTGCTTATGAAATCATTGTTTCGATTTTAATGATACTCCAAGTTCATTTCGCAGGCTGATCCTATCCTTTTGAAGCAAACTTTTGATGATTCCGTTTCAATGCCTTATTCTGAAATCAGTGCTCCCACTTTCTTTTCGCTATCCAATCAACTTTCACCTTTTTCTTAAGTGTGAGTAAAATGTTTGTGGGAGAAATTCTTAGAATTCCCCGATGAGGGGGTTGGGAACGTAGGTTCGCAATCCCCCTCATCGGGGCCACCAAGCAAAGTGCGGTAGGATCCCAAGCAGGAAACATGAAAAAAGGACTCTCTCCCTGGTAAGATGATCATTGTTCACACCATCAAACAGGAGGAGAGAGTCCCATGAATATTCAACAACATCTTACCACAAATTCGTTGACATGGAAAGAGATCGAACTTGATTTGTTTCGAGCCTTGCAAAACGCCTTCACCGAGCTGTTTACGGCTCTGTTGGAGGACATCGACCGACAATTGGCGGAAACCCGGGACAAGCGCCGGTACCACTTGAAAGACAAACGACGCACCACGATTCAAACCTTGTTTGGCGAAGTTACCTTTGAGCGAAACTACTATTTAGACCGAGAACAAAACCGTTACACGTTTTTGCTTGATTCCTTTTTAGCGTTTGATGGATCGCAGTCAATCAGCCCTTGTCTAGAAGAAACGGCGATGGGATTGGCTGTGGAGTGCTCTTCCTATCGCAAAGCGGCTCATACGCTTGCCCAGATGGTCGGGTATCCGGTGATGAGCCATGAGACGATCCGCCAGTTGGTGCTCGAGGCTGAAGTTCCGCTGCACTGCCCGGTTGACCAGCGATATGGACGGGTGCTGTTTGTGGAGGCCGATGGACTGTTTGTCTCTCTCCAAGGGAAGGGAAAACGGGCCAAGGAAGACAAAATCCTGACCGTTCACGAAGGATGGAAGCGCAACGGCTCACGGATCGAATTCGTGAATCAGCGCCATTACGTCCATGAAGGCAAGGGGGAGGTGTGGGAAGGCTTCGAGGAATTTTTGATGAACGAATATGCCTATGATCCGTGTCGGGATCTTCTTGTCATCAACGGGGACGGCGCTCCATGGATTACCGCGTGCCGGGAGTATTTCAAAGGACGGGTCTGCTTCCAATTGGATCGATTCCACGTGGCGCGTGAGTTGCGCCAATGCCTCTCGGGCCATCCACGGTGGCAGGCGATTCGGCAAAAGCTGGCGAAGCAGGATGAAGAGAAGCTGCTTGTGGAACTGAACAGCGCCCTCGGCACGCTGGGGGACGAAGCGAAAGAACAACAGCTGGCTGCCTTGATCCACCGGATCGAATCGATGCCGGGATGCATCCGTGATTACCGGGAATGGCTGAAGGAGCAAGGAGTGGACACAACGGGCATGTATCCGATGGGGAGGGCTGAAAGCGTGATGAGCCAGCTGGCGTATCGGGTGAAATACCGCCGCAGTTGGACAGACAAGGGACTCAGGGCGTTTTTCAAGGCAATGATTGCCCGGATGGATGGGATTCGTCTTTTCGGACATCGTTTAGGAGAAGAATCGTCGCATCCGGCGGAGGAAACGGCATCTACCAAACAGACGATCGTGAACAAGGCGAAACAACGCATCCGCCGTCTTCTTCCAGAGGTAACGCGGAATAACGTGCCATATTTACAGCAATCGTCCGGGACTCCGATCTATCATGCCCTGTCTGAATTCAAGGGATGGTAAAAAAAGGTATACATATTCGTCTGTCATGGCAAGGGATGAGAGTCCGAAAGCGCTTACGGATGAAATTCAAAAAAATGGTTCGCTAACCTATGACTTACATCTATTTTCAGCGAACCAAAAAAATTCCCACAAAGTCTTGACTGACTCTTTTCTTAAAACGCCCTTGACTCACACAACAAGACGACATATAATGAGGTTTGTGTAAAATAAAGTAAGCAGCCTTTGTGAACACATTTTTGCGTTCATTTTGTTCCTCACATCCAATGAGAATAAATCTTGGATGAGGTGCATCGCGTAACCCTTAGCTGCTGGGGCGATGGTGCATGAAAACAAAATGGCCAAAATTGCTGTCTCACGCCTGTTTTTTATTTTACAACAAAATAAAATAAAGGAGGAGTTTTTCCATGGCTCGTTACACTGGCCCTACATGGAAAATTTCCCGTCGCCTTGGCATTTCCTTAAGCGGAACGGGGAAAGAATTAGAAAAACGCCCATATGCTCCTGGACAACATGGTCCAAACCAACGTAGAAAACTTTCCGAATATGGTCTTCAATTGCAAGAAAAACAAAAATTACGCCATATGTACGGAGTAAATGAACGTCAATTCCGTAATCTGTTCGTAAAAGCTGGCAAAATGAAAGGGGTTCACGGTGAAAACTTCATGATTTTGCTGGAATCCCGTCTTGACAATCTTGTTTATCGTCTCGGTTTAGCGCGTACTCGCCGCCAAGCTCGTCAGCTTGTTAACCACGGTCATATTCTTGTAGATGGAAGCCGCGTAGATATTCCATCTTACCAAGTTCGTCCGGGGCAAACCATCGGTGTTCGCGAAAAATCTCGCAACCTTGACATTATTAAAGAATCCGTGGAAGCTAACAACTACGTTCCTGAATATTTAACTTTTGATGCTGATAAATTAGAAGGAACTTATACTCGTCTTCCAGAACGTTCTGAGCTTCCTGCTGAAATTAACGAATCTCTTATCGTTGAGTTCTACTCTCGTTAATCAATTTAAAAAGAGCCTGTTTAGGCTCTTTTTTCATTTCTTCGCTCGTCAGTTCCCCATTTTTTCGATTCCTCAATGAAAGAATCTCTTCTCTTTTGAGGAAAAAAGCTTTTAACATCCGTATTCATATAACAGAAACAGCGTCCCATGACTTTTTAGGACGCTGTTTTTATTCTTAGTATTTAATTAAAAAGTATTTCTTTTTCCCTCTGCGGACAATCGTAAACTGGCCCTCAATACGGTCATTTTCCGTTAATTGATAGCTTGTATCCGTGACTCTTTCTCCGTTGATATAGATGGCTCCATTTTGAATATCTTCGCGAGCCTGGCGTTTCGATGGAGAAATTTTTGCTTGGACTAATAAATCAACCAAACCCAGTTCTTGAGTTTCCTTCACTTCATAGGAAGGGACATCTTTAAATCCTTGTTTAATCTCTTCTGCTGATAATTGTTTAATATCTCCGCTGAATAACGATTCTGAAATGCGAATCGCTTGATTGAGCGCCTCTTGGCCATGAATAAGGCGGGTCATTTCTTCCGCAAGCGCTTTTTGAGCTTTGCGCAAATGCGGCTCTTTTTTCAATGATTGTTCCAAATCCTCAATTTCTTCTTTTGTCAGGAACGTAAAGTATTTTAAGTATTTCACTACATCTTCATCCGCTGTGTTAATCCAAAATTGATAGAATTCAAAAGGAGAGGTCTTTTCCGGATCCAGCCAAACAGCACCGTTTTCTGTTTTCCCGAATTTTGTGCCATCTGCTTTCGTCACAAGCGGGATCGTTAAACCATACGCTTTTGCTCCGTCATGAATCTTTCGAATTAATTCCAATCCGGTTGTAATGTTGCCCCATTGGTCGCTTCCGCCGATTTGTAATTTACATTGATACTCATCGAACAAATGCAAAAAGTCGATCCCTTGCAAAATCGTGTAGCTGAACTCTGTAAACGAAATACCGGTTTCTAGGCGGGAAGCGATCGTATCTTTTGCCAGCATGTAATTGATGCCGATGTATTTTCCATAATCACGCAAGAACGTAATGACGTTCATCGTACTTGTCCAGTCATAATTATTGACGAGCACCGCTCCGTTGGATCCATCAAAATCAAAAATTTTCTCTAATTGTTTTTTCAACCCTTTTACATTTTCTTGAACCGTTTCAATCGTTTGAAGTTTGCGTTCTTCTTTTTTCCCGCTTGGATCGCCAATCATCCCCGTTGCTCCACCGATCAGCACAATCGGTCGGTGCCCGTGCTGTTGAAAACGACGAAGTGTCAAAAACGGAAGCAAATGTCCAATATGCAGACTGTCGGCCGTTGGATCCACTCCGCAATATAGCGAAATCTTTTCGTTTTCAAGAAGCTCCTTAATATCCTGTTCATCTGTTTGTTGGTAAATGATCCCTCTCCACTGTAATTCTTCCAGTAAATTCACCGTTGTTCCTCCTTTGATCAAGAAATTTTTTCCAAACGCAAAAAAGTCCCTGCTAAAAAAGCAGGGACGCTGTTCGCGCGGTACCACCCAAATTGAGAATTGCTTCTCCACTCATTGATTGCTAACGGTTTAGACCGTTTGCCGCTACTCTCCTTTTCACGGCAAAAGCTCCGGGAGGTAATTCGTTCAACTGCATGTATCGGTTTGCACCATCCACCGACTCTCTGAAAGCAAAGACAGCGAACTACTGATTCCCTTCACGGCTTTTCCACGATGCATTTGTCATTCTACATTCGTTCATATATGAATTTTTATCACAGTTATATAGGATTGTCAATGCGACGTAAAAATTTAGGCAAAGTCATTTGCCATTCAAGCCGCTTGTTGGATCACTTGGATCGAAGAAATCTCGGCATTAGCTATGACAACGACCTTAATGTCAATCATTCTCTTATGAGCAAAAGCAAAAAACAGGGCTGACTAAGCAAACAGTCAGCCCTTTTCACAAAAGGAAGGAAAAGACCTCTTCACTTCGTTTTGTACATGCAGACAATGAAACAACGATTTCGAACTAGTCTTCCATTGTGGATAAGTCGCCAGTCGGCAAGTCTAGTTCCCAAGCTTTTAAGACGCGGCGCATAATTTTTCCGCTTCGTGTTTTCGGTAGTTTGTCGCGGAATTCAATTTCCCTCGGAGCGGCATGAGCCGCCAAGCCTTTCTTAATAAATTGGCGAATGTCTTCCTTCAGTTCATCAGAAGGTTCATATCCTTCCCTTAACGCAACAAACGCTTTAATAATTTCCCCGCGTACAGGGTCCGGCTTCCCGATGACCCCCGCTTCGGCAACTGCGGGATGCTCTACCAATTTACTTTCTACCTCAAAAGGTCCTACTCGTTCACCCGATGTCATAATCACATCATCCACACGTCCCTGGAACCAAAAATATCCATCTTCATCCTTATATGCGGAATCCCCCGATACGTACCAATCTCCGGCTAAAAAGTAAGATTCATATTTCTCTTTATTTTTCCAAATCGTATACATCATGGAAGGCCAACCTTTTTTGATGGCCAAATTCCCCATCCGATTAGGAGGGAGTTCGTTTCCTCTGTCATCCACAATGGCGGCTTTCACGCCGGGAAGCGGTTTGCCCATGGATCCTGGTTTAATCTCCATGCATGGATAATTGCAAATCATAATGGCTCCTGTTTCCGTCATCCACCACGTATCATGGATGCGAACATCAAAAACTTTCTTTCCCCATCGCACCACTTCAGGATTCAACGGTTCACCAACGCTCAATATATGGCGGAGCGAACTTAAATCGAACTGTTTCACGAGTTCATCTCCTGCTCCCATGAGCATGCGAAAAGCAGTTGGAGCACTGTACCAAACGGTAATCTCGAACTCTTCAATCGTCTTATACCAATGTTCAGGATTAAAACGTCCGCCCACAATCACGTTTGATGCTCCCATTAACCAAGGTCCGAATATTCCATAAGACGTCCCCGTTACCCAGCCCGGATCCGCTGTGCACCAATAAACATCGTCTTCTTTCAAATCGAGCACCCACTTGGCTGTTTGATAATGCTGGATCATCGCATTATGAACATGAAGGACACCTTTTGGCTTTCCCGTAGACCCTGAAGTATAATGAAGGATCAAACCATCGTTTCGATCGACCCACTCGATATCAAACCGTTTGCTGGCGTTTTTCAGTTTGGCCAAAAAGTCGATATGTGTCTCATCTTCTTGAATATCTTTCCCAACCAGAAAAATCTTTTTCAAAGCGGGAAGATCTTGTTTGGGCACCCTGTGCAGAAGCTCCGTTGTAGTGATCAGCACCTTTGCCTCACTATCTTGAAGCCGGTCTCTTACCGCCCCTTCCATAAAGGCCTCAAATAATGGACCGACGATGGCACCGGTCTTGATTGTCCCTAAAAGGGCAAAATACAGTTCAGGCGAACGGGGCATGAAAATAAACACCCTGTCTCCTTTTTGAACGTCTCCATACTCCTTCAAAACATTTGCTGCCCGATTTGTCCATTCTTTCATTTCTTTAAACGTATATTTTTCATTTCTTTCAGCGTCTTTATAATAGAGAGCCACTTTATTTTTGCGAAAAGTCTCAACATGGCGGTCAATGGCTTCATAAGCCAAATTGACTTTTCCCGTTTCGTACCAAGAAAAATGTTTTTCAGCTTCTTTCCAATCAAACGACTGATAAGTTTCCTCATAATTTTTTAAATTGAAATCCCCTTCGACGACTGGTAACGCTTCCAACCTCATTTGACCGATTCCCCCTTTCAATATGACAATTTTATTATACTATATTTATTATTTTTTCTCAATTTTTTAAAAATTTCATATGTTGCATGATTCTGCCATCCCGTCATTTCCCTCTTTTCATCGTTGCCTTTCCATCTTATCTTGATTATACCATTTTTGTCAAAAAAACAAAAATAATCCGAAAAGTTTGCAAAAATAGTTTACCGGTATAGTGCTTATATAAGATAATGAAAGTAAGATTTCAAGGTGGTGACCAGATGGAACATAAAAAAACGTATCATTCTCTTAAAATGGAAACTCCAAAAGGAGAACTAATCATTGAAGGCCCGATTTCCTCAAACACGCTGGCAAACTTAGAGTTTCACAAAGATCTTGTCGCTTTTCGCCAGCCTTCAAAGCAGCATAAAGCGCTGATCGAAATTGCCGATCTCCCCGAAGGAAGAATTATCATCGCCCGGGAACGTCAAACCATAGTCGGTTATGTAACCTTTCTATATCCTGATCCTCTAGAACGCTGGTCAGAAGGAAACATGGAAGATCTTATTGAATTAGGAGCCATTGAAGTAATTCCCGAATATCGGGGATTCGGAGTAGGAAAGAATCTTTTGCGAGTCTCCATGATGGATGATGCCATGGAAGACTATATTATTATAACGACGGAATATTATTGGCATTGGGATTTAAAAGGCACCGGTTTAAATGTTTGGGAATATCGAAAAGTGATGGAAAAAATGATGAATGCCGGCGGTCTTGTTTGGTATGCAACCGATGATCCGGAAATCAGTTCTCACCCTGCCAACTGTTTGATGGCAAGGATAGGAAAAAGGGTCAGCCCCCAATCCATTGAGAAATTCGATCAGCTTCGTTTCATGAACCGCTTTATGTATTAAAGTTTGTGTCAAAGGATAAGGAGGCAAATGATGATGATCGTAGAAGAAATTATGAATAAGGAAGTCTATACCCTTCCCCCCGATGCTTCAATTCGAGATGCACTTCAATTGTTAAAATCTAAAAAAATCCGCCATATTCCGGTTGTGGATGAAAAACAACATTTAGTTGGTCTTGTAACCGAGCGGGATTTAAAAAATATCACATCTTCCATTTTTCAAAAAGAAATAAGGGAAGAAATTCTGAAAAAACCCCTTCATTCCTTTATGATCAAAAAAGTGGTGACAGGTCATCCTCTAGACTTTGTAGAAGAAGTTGCTTATCTTTTCTACGACAATCAAATTGGCTGTTTGCCCATTGTCCAAGACGGCAAACTTGTGGGCATCCTTTCCGAGACAGAAGTCCTCCATACATTCGTGGAATTGACGGGAGCCAATCAGCCGGGGTCCCAAATTGAAGTAAAAGTCCCTGATAAAACAGGCATTCTGTACGAAGTCGTGACCGTGATTCATAAACAGAAGGCCAATGTTTTGAGCGTTCTTGTATATCCCGACAAAAAGGATGAACGATATAAAATTCTTGTTTTTCGCGTTCAAACGATGAATCCTCTCGAACTCATCCATGCATTAAAGAAGGAAGGGCATACGGTTTTATGGCCAAATATGCCCGGGATTTCCATATGAAAAAAAAGGCCGTATTTATTTATTCAGACGATCTATTAACTTATAAATTCCATAATCAGCATCCGTTCAATCAATTTAGAATCACTTTGACAATAGATTTATTGCAAAGCATTGACGCCTTAAAAGAAGAACATATCATTCCGCCGCGGATCGCCACCGAAAAAGAGCTTACCCTCATCCACGATCCCTCTTATATTCAAGCGGTAAAAAAAGCCGGAGAAGGACAACTATCCCCGGATATTGCCGAAGGATATGGGCTCGGCACGGAGGATACTCCCATTTTTAAAGGCATGCATGAAGCAAGCGCTCTGTTGGTAGGAGGAACATTAACAGCCGTTGATTGGGTCATGACCGACAAAGCCGAACATGCCGTTCACTTAGGCGGAGGGCTGCATCATGGATTTCGCGGAAAAGCTTCCGGTTTTTGCATCTACAATGATAGTTCTGTCGCTATCCAGTATTTGCTGGAAAAATATCATGCCAGGGTTTTGTATGTAGACACCGATGCTCATCATGGCGATGGTGTGCAATGGTCTTTTTATGATGATCCAAATGTTTGTACGTTGTCCATCCACGAAACGGGAAGGTATTTATTCCCGGGCACTGGAAATATCAACGAGAGGGGAAACGGAAAAGGCTACGGCTATTCCTTCAACATCCCTTTGGATGCTTTCACTGAAGATGAATCTTGGCTCCATGCGTATGAAACAGCCATTTGGGAAGTCGCGGCCTATTTTAAACCGGATGTGATTTTGACACAAAACGGTGCGGATGCCCACTATTATGATCCTTTGACCCACTTATCGACTACCATGAAAATTTATGAACGCATTCCTAAAATGGCCCACGCCATTGCCCATCAATATTGCGACGGCCGCTGGATTGCCGTAGGGGGTGGGGGATATGATATTTGGAGAGTCGTTCCCCGGGCATGGTCCCGAATTTGGCTGGAGATGACCGACAATAATCATTTTAACGGTCCTTTACCAGAAAAATGGATATCGAAGTGGTCGAAAAAATCGCCTGTTCCATTGCCTGCTGCTTGGGAAGACCCTGAAGGAATCTACAAACCCATTCCCCGTAAACAGGAAATTACGGAAAAAAACCGCCTAACCGTAGAAAAAGCACTTTACCCGCTGCGTCATGAACATTAAACGAAACCGTCAGTTGATAAAAAATATTATTCGAATTTTCATTTTTTTAAACAAGAACCAATCAAAAACACCTATCCGACTGGCGGAACAGGTGCTATGTTTCTTCTTATGAGCATTAGATCACTATTTTATTTGTCTCTTGTGAATGGAGTTGAATATGGTCCCTGCTTTCCTCTTGATTGAAAGAAGCAAGGGGAAATTATATTCCTAAATGCAATAGGTCCAACAATAACCAGCGACGGAGATCGTGGCTGGCTATTGTTGGACCTTATTTTGTAGAATTCCGTTTTTCAATTCGGTGTGGCAGTATAACAATATGGTCTTTCACTTCCTCTTTGTTCATATATTTTGTCAGCAGCCTCATCGCAACAGCTCCGATGTCGTAAAGCGGCTGTACGACAGCTGTTAATTTCGGTCGAACCATCACCGATAGCTTTGTACTTTCGAAACTAACGATTTCCAGATCATCCGGAATATGAACACCGTCATCTTGCGCTCCATGAACAACGCCTAATGCCATTTCATCGTTGCTGACAAAAATAGCGGTCGGCTTTTCTGCATTTTCCCGGAATTTTCCCCAAGCTTCCATTCCGGAGTCATATGTGTAGTCCCCTTCAAACAGCCATTCTTCTTTCCAAGAAATACCGGCATCTTTCAAGGCCTCTTTATAACCTTCGAATATAAATTCCTTGCTGATGGTGTTGTTGAAAGGTGCAGCCACAAAACCGATACGTTTATGCCCTTTTTTCGTCAGCATTTCAACGGCTTCATAAGCGGCCCGTTTATAGTCGATATTAACAGAAGGGATTTGATTGGATTGTTCAACGGATCCCGCCAGAACGATCGGTACAGACGAACGTTCAAATTCCTTTACATGTTCTTCTGTGATGGTCCCGCTCATAAACACGATCCCATCCACTTGTTTGCCAAGCATCGTGTTTAAAAGACGAATCTCTTTCTCTTTATTTTGATCGGAATTGCTCAAAATAATGTTGTAATTATACATGGTGGCAATATCTTCAATTCCTCGGGCCAGTTCCGCATGAAAAATATGGGAAATGTCGGGAATGATCACACCGACTGTTGTCGTTTTTTTGCTGGCCAGCCCTCTAGCTACCGCATTCGGACGATAGCCCAATCTTTCGATCACTTCCAACACTTTTTTTCTTGTCGTTGGTTTCACGTTGGGATTTCCGTTCACCACCCTTGAAACCGTCGCCATGGAAACATTCGCTTCTCTTGCTACATCATATATCGTAACAGTCACTGCATTTCCCACTCCTTCATACTTTTCCTCTTATTTCTATTATATTAAAACCTAGGAAATAAAAAGCTTTTCTTGTAAAAAACTTTGTGAAATTGTTTACGAACTGGTCTCGTTCTCCTATAATACCTTAAATTCCTCTCATTATGCAATGAAAAGTAAAGCGATTTTTCCGCAAAGTCCATTCAAGAAACTCTTATCGCTATAGTTGAATGCATGATCCCGACAATCATCCAGCCTTTCCTCTCTAGTGTTTTGTAATATCTCCATTTCATCTTCATTATAGCCTTTTCTTTTCTCCCTTTCTTATTATTTTTCCAAAAACGACATATTCTAATAAAAAAGTCTGATTCAACATGGTATGTCCTACCAGTTGAATCAGACTGCTGTACGCTTATTCTAGTCTAAGTGCCATCGTTTTCCTCTGCAAATAAGAAAGGTCTACTTTCTATGCTTTGACAGGAACGGCTTTTAAAATTTCATTGTAAAATTCGTCGAATTGTTTTAAATCCATTTGTTGAGCGGAATCAGACAACGCCACTGCCGGATCTGGATGAACTTCCGCCATCACACCGTCTGCTCCAATGGCTAAAGCTGCTTTTGCAGCCGGAAGCAAGAGGTCGCGCCGGCCCGTAGAATGAGTTACGTCTACAAAGACCGGCAAGTGCGTTTCTTGTTTTAATATTGGCACTGCCGTAATATCTAATGTATTGCGAGTCGCTCTTTCATAAGTGCGAATTCCGCGTTCACAGAGTATAATTTGTTCGTTTCCTCTCGACATTATATATTCTGCTGCATACATGAACTCTTGCAAAGTAGCGGAAAGCCCCCGTTTTAGCAGAACCGGTTTTTTCACAGAGCCTGCCGCTTTCAAAAGTTCAAAGTTTTGCATATTGCGGGCTCCGATTTGAATGACGTCCACGTAATCTAGCGCCATTTCAATATGAGCCGGATTGACGATTTCTGTGACGACTGCCAGTTGAAATTCGTCTGCGATTTGCTTTAATATTTTTAATCCATCTAACCCAAGTCCTTGGAAATCATATGGAGAAGTGCGTGGTTTAAACGCCCCTCCACGAATAAGCTTTAATCCTTTGTTCTTTATGGATTGAGCCACTTCCGCTACTTGCTCATACGATTCAACGGCACATGGACCGAATACAAACGTCGGCTGACCCGTGCCTACTAATTCACCGTTAATTTCAATAACCGTATCTTCCGGTTTTTTCTTACGTGAAACAAGCAAAGCTTTCCGATGATCATCTTCCTGCAGTTCCAAGCTCGCTTTAAAAATTTCTTTAAAAATATGCTCGATAGTAGAGTTTTCAAACGGTCCGTCATTTCGCTCAATAATCGTGTTCAACATTTTTCTTTCGCGAACCGGATCGTATTTGTTCACCCCTTGCGGCAATTTCGCACGTCCAATTTCTTGAACAATTTTGGCACGTTCATTAATCAATTCGAGCAATTTTAAATTAATTTCATCCACTCTTTGTCTTAATTGTTCGAGCTCTTGATTTCCCACGACCTTCAATCCCTTCTCAATTTGCTGAATATTTTTTAGTTTATGATGACACCTAGCAAAAGTGAATTCCCAGCCCTTCACTGGTATAAGTTTTATCACCGGCGATAATTTAGTGATAATTATAAATCATATATTTTAAATTGTCACGAAAAATTTGCTTCAACAATTAAACGCTTTTAAGCGATAAAGTATTCTGTATAAAAACTGGATAATACGCCTTTATTGATAAAAACTTTTAACCGTTAGAGATAAACTACGATTAGCGGCAGCTTCAAAATCTCTTACGGTTCAAAACGAAGCTGGACACCCCGCCGCTAACGGCAGAAATGCCGGTTTTATTTATGAATATTATGAAAATAACGGCCAGCATGCTCATGACCGCAGCAAAAACAGACTGGAAATTCCACTGAATCTAAATTTTTGCCAATGTGTCAGCCGTGATTTGGTAGTGAGAATCATACCATACCGGACGCTGATTAATGAAAAGGAAGGCTTGTGGCGACTCATGTTGGATTCCAAATTTTCGAGCGATGTAATTGGATAGCTCCCGGGATTCTTGGACAGCTAAAAAATACCCCTTTTCTCTTGGATGTTCGCGCAAAAATTGGTCCATTTCTCGATAAGCATGAGCACTTATGGGACACGTCAGACTATGCTTTAAAAAGAACACGCGTGGTTCCCTTGTCAGCAATTGTTCAAACTGTTCAATGGTTTCTATTTTATTCATAATCATCACCTTTGCAATCATTATTGGAAGGCAGCCAGCCTTTTTATACAAAGAAAGCCGATCACATGAATTTTAAATACCGTCATCACTTGATAGACTCATATAACAAAAAACTAGTTTGACAAAAAAAGAGGGTGAAAACATCATACCATTTCACCGCTCCCACATCAAATTAATCGTTTTTATTAACCGATTTTTCAGTTTTTTCAAACGCCTGTTTCGTTTCTTCCAGTTTTTTGCTTACTTCGTCTAAAGTTTGGCCATTCTGTGATTGAAATCGTTGGCTCACTTTATCTGCCATCTGAATCGTTTTTTCTTTCGCATTGGATGTGATCGTTTGAATTTTGCCTGCCATTTCACCGGATTTTGATTGCACCGTTTTGGATAAATGTTCCGCCTTATCTTTTGTAGCTGAAGCTAATTCACTGCTTTTTTCTTTTGCTGAACATGTCCATTGTATTCCTTTTTCTTTGGCTAATTCTACCCAACTAGACGCTTTTTCTTTAAAAACATCTGCTTGTCCGGTTAAATTCCTTCTTAATTCTCTTCCAGATTTGGGGGCGAGAATCAAGGCGGCTGCAGCTCCAATGACTCCTCCGACAAATGCACCGGCTAAAAATCCGCATGAGTTTCTTTTTTCTTTATTTTCCACATTCCTCACTCCTTTTCATATTGCAGGATGGAAAAAGCGGGCATTAATTTCTAGCCCTCTCTATCGAACCGCGGCTTTCAGATACGGTGTTATTCTGTGTTTGGGCAGCCGGCGACTCTTCTTTACGCTTCCATTTATCCAATACTTGTTTGACGACTTGACTCCATTGGACCGCCTGTGAAATTTTATTCTGATTCTTTTCTAATTGCGACCCTACCGTCGTTGTGATTTTTTTCAAAGATTGATTGAACGTCTCAATCGAACTGCCAATGCCTTTCACTGCGTAAACGACCGAATTCAGTTCTTTCGTTTTTTCCCCAATATTCTCAGCCAACTCATTCGTTTTATGTAAAAGTTCAGCCGTTTCTTGGGTGACTCCTTTCAACTGGCTTTCCAAGCCATCCAACATTTTTGATACACTGTTTAAAGTACTGTCAACCGACCTTAATGTTCTGGATACACTAAGAGCCAAAATAAGAAATGCAACAGCGATCACCGCCACACTTACGTACAAAATGACAATCACTTTAAACACCTCCTCAACTTATTGTTCATTGAATTTCGGCGAAAAAATGAAACTTCTAAAATATACTTCTTTTTCGCGAATCCTTCATAAATTTTACTATTTCTTTTAGGGAGGCGTCAATTTCATCATCAAGATTCGCTATAATCTGATGACCATTCTATTTTATGGATTTTATGAGACTATAAAGTAGAGTCGAGCCTTATCCAATGAATAAATCGAGGAGTTTTTCCAATGTTGCATCCACCTATATCAAGCTGCAGCGTAAGTGTGGCCGGAACTTGTAACAGATTATTACGAAACCGATGTTTTTAAACAAACGGACTCATCGTTTTTTAGAAGAATGAAGAAAAATCTACAGATGGCAACAAAAGGGATATGCACTGGAGAAACATGCAAGTCCATATCATACTGCATTTCGAAGAGGATATTTGCCACATCATTCAATGAAACATGCAAAATAGAAGTTTTCAAAACGGAAAACGATTTCTTTTTATGTTTGAATGGGCTTCAATTCCATTACTGACAAGAATAAAAACGCATCTTTTAGCGAGAAATAAATGTTCAAAATCCCTTTTTAAAAAGCGCCGGCTTTCTTCGGCAGCCATACTACAAACAATTCTCCTATCAGCGGTCGAAAAACGGTGTGATAGAATTTCAATTTACATGGTCTATAATAGAGTACCGGCCAACCCCTGCGTGGGGAAGTCCCTTGCTTTTTCTTGTCAAAATTCTTACGAAAGTCTTCTTGCTTTTCTAAAAACATTCAAGCTAATTTGACTCGTCAAATAAAAACACCGGCTGCTTCAACCACTGCCCCCCGTCTAAAGATATGCATTCTCCATTTAAATAAGAAGCTTTGTCTGAAACCATAAAAGCAGCCAAAGCAGCGATTTCTTCCGGCGTTCCTAATCGTTTCAACGGCACGCTGTCGATAACCTTTCTTTCCGTCTCCTCAGAATCCAACAGCTTGTCTGCTCCTCCTGTTCGTTCAATAGGACCGGGAGCTATGGCATTTACCCGAATGCCGTATTTGGTGCCCCACTCTACCGCAAGCGTTCTAGTGAGCGAGAGAACCCCGGCCTTCGCCGCAGCGGAATGAACCACCCCTGGGCCTGCCTGCCAAGCGTAATTCGCAACCATATTCAGAACATTACCTTTGCTGTTCGTTTCGATCCAATATTTTCCTACCGCTCTTGTACAATAAAAGGTTCCATTTAAGACAATATCCACCACCGCTTTCCAGCCATTGACGGATAATTTTTCTGCCGGACAAATGAAATTTCCTGCGGCATTGTTCACTAAAACATCAATTCTTCCAAACTTTTGATCCGTTTCTCGGACCATTTTATCTACATCATCCGGATTTCTGACATCCATGGCAATCGTCAATATCTCACTATTTCCCTGTGATTCTATCTCTTTTTTTGCCTGCTCCAGCCTTTCAACATTTCTTCCTGTAATAACGACTTTCGCTCCTTCTTGAAAAAAATGTTTCGCCATATATTTTCCCATCCCATTTGATCCGCCTGTTATGATCACAACACGATCTTTCAACTCTATCCCCCCTTGTTTAAATAGAAAGAATAATCAGACAATTTTTATTTTACCATACTTTAAAATGAACTGAAAGGCCGATCATCTAAAAAAAGAGCAGACTTAAAGCCTGCCGCCTCCTAACGCCATCCCAGCGTGGAGAAAAGGCCGGGCTCTAAGTCAGCTCTAAAACATTCAGACTTCCTAATCGATGACTATCATGACATCATTGTCTATTTTTTCAAAGTGTTGCTTAGCAGCTTTTCATAGGCAAGCTGGAATTTTTGAATATCTCCCGCTCCCATAAAGATGAGAACCGCATTTTCATGCTTTAAGAGCGGAGACGTGTCTTCTTCTTCAATAATTTGCGCTCCTGAAATCCGCTCTTGAAGATCTTTTACAGACAGTTTGCCATGGTTTTCACGCGCTGAACCGAAAATTTCGCATAAATAAACAGAATCAGCTTCATTAAGGCTTTGAGCAAAATCATTTAAGAAGGCCTGAGTTCTTGAAAACGTATGAGGCTGAAAAATGGCCACAATTTCCCGATCAGGATATTTTTGACGTGCAGCATGAATCGTTGCCTTGATTTCCGTTGGATGGTGTGCATAGTCATCAATAATGATTTGCGTTCCCATTTTTTTCTCGGTAAATCTTCTTTTGACCCCTTCAAAAGTAAGAAGCCGTTCTTTGACGATTTCCGTATCAATATTTTCATATTGGCAAACAGCTATTACTCCGAGAGCATTTAAAACGTTATGGTCGCCAAACAAGGGAATTTCAAAAGAGCCATAAAACGTATTTCTTACAAATACATCAAATGTCGTACCATTTTTTGTATGCTTAATATTTCGAGCTTGGAAGTCGTTCTCTTCGCCAAAGCCATAATACACAACGGGAACTTTCGCTTGAATTTTTTGTAACAGTTCATCATCACCGTAAGCAAAAATGGCTTTATTCACTTGCATCGCCATTTGCTGGAAGGCAGAAAAAACATCATCGATATTCGCAAAATAATCAGGATGGTCAAAATCGATATTGGTCATAATGGCGTAGTCGGGATAATAGGATAAGAAATGGCGCCGATACTCACAAGCTTCAAAAACAAAATATTCGGCGTCCTTAACGCCTTTCCCAGTACCATCACCGATTAAATAAGAAGTAGGTTTTGCCCCGCCAATGACATGCGCCATTAACCCTGTCGTCGATGTTTTCCCGTGAGCGCCTGCCACAGCAATGCTTGTAAACTTGCGGGCAAATTCCCCTAAAAATTTATGGTAACGGATTACCGGCAATCCAAGTTTTAACGCTTCTTGAATTTCTTCATGTGTGTCAGGAAATGCATTTCCCGCTATAACCGTTAAACCAGGTTTAATGTTGTCTTTACTGAAGGGATAAATCGGAATTCCGGCATCTTCCAGAGCTTTTTGAGTAAAAAAGTATTTTTCAATGTCAGAACCCTGCACCTTATAGCCCTTATCGAACAAAATTTGAGCGAGGGCGCTCATCCCCGATCCTTTAATTCCTACAAAGTGATATGTTGTCATAACAGACCCTCCAACAATCGTCTATCAATAAGCATTATATGTAATTTTGGTTCCCTTTGCTCAAAATGGATAATGAGCTTTTCATATTGAAACATTATAGCACTTTTTCAGGCTCGTGACTATTAATAGGATTTTTCCTTTTTTCTTGTCTTTGTTTCAATCCATTTTCACGACCTTAATTTTCAAAAAGAATGTTTCATGGCTCATTCAAGATTTAAAATCATCGCAAATGAGCCGCTTTTTTGTTTTGAAAGCACGCATTAGAATTGGCTGGATTCCTTTAAATCCTCAAAATCTTCTTCCGTGATTAAAACGTCTCTGGGCTTGCCGGGTTTTTGTTCCGAAATGATTCCTTGTTCTTCCATCATTTCAATCAGCCGAGCCGCGCGATTATAGCCGATGCGAAAATGTCTTTGCAATAAAGAAGCGGAAGCACCGCCATGGCGGACGACAAACTCACAAGCCGGCTTAAACAAGTCATCTTCATCTTGCAGAAAGTTGGCTTTTTGAACAAGTTCTTCTTGAACAAATAAGTAATCGGATTCCCACTGTTCTTTCACGAAGGAAACCACTCTTTCGATTTCCCCATCAGAAACAAAGCTGCCTTGAAGCCGCACCGTCTTTGATGTTCCGTTGTCCAAAAATAACATATCGCCTTTTCCTAACAATTTTTCAGCTCCCCCGGCATCCAAAATCGTTCGTGAATCCGCTTGAGAGGAAACGGAAAAGGCAATTCTAGTAGGAATATTGGCTTTAATTAACCCGGTGATCACATCGACGGACGGCCGCTGAGTGGCTACCAATAAGTGGATGCCGCATGCCCGCGCTTTTTGGGAAATTCGGCAAATCGCTTCCTCGACATCAGCGGGAGACATCATCATTAAATCAGCCAATTCATCAATCACAATGACGATATAAGGCATACGCTTTTCTTTTGCTTCCAACGCTTTTTGATTGAACCGTTCAATATTTCGAACACCAGCATGAGCAAATAATTCATACCGCCTTTCCATTTCATCCACCGCCCATTTTAACGCCTGGGTAGCTGCTTTTACATCCGTAATAACCGGGCTGACCAAATGTCCAATGCCGTTGTACGGCGCGAGTTCAACCATTTTCGGATCAATCAATAGCAGTTTCAATTCTTCAGGAGTCGTTTTATACAAAAGGCTGATCAATATGGAATTGATGCAGACGCTTTTTCCAGAGCCGGTTGCGCCGGCGATCAATCCATGGGGCATTTTCTTTAAATCAGCCACAACCGCTTGGCCGGAAATATCCAGTCCCATCGCAATCGTGAGAGGAGATTGGCTGTTTTGGAATGAAGGGCTCATAATAATTTCGCTTAAGTATACGGGGCGGCTTTCTTTATTCGGAACCTCAATTCCGATTGTATGTTTTCCCGGGATAGGCGCCTCTATCCGAATATCTTTGGCCGCCAAGCTCAACTTAATATCATCCGACAAGTTCGTAATTTTATTCACTTTCACCCCTGGTTCAGGCTGTACTTCAAATCTGGTGACAGACGGTCCTTCCGTGACATTCACCACCTTAGCGCGTACACGGAAGTTTTTCAGCGTATCGTTTAATAATTGAATTTGCTGTTGTATCCATGCTTCATTCGTTTTTTTTTCAGCCGGCGGAGTCAAAAAACGGATATCGGGCAGCTGATGGTCAGTTTCTTTTTCGATGTTCTCCTCCGCTTGTCCCTTTTCCACTTTATGGATATGAGGAGCCATGTCCGGCTGTTTCCGATTGTTCGCGATATTTTTCTTCTCTAAATTCCGTTTGTCCTGCTTAAGCATTAGCACATTAAAGGGGAGATGCGGACGTGATTTATTCGATTTGTCTGCGTCTGCCCTTTCAGAAACAGTTTCCGATCGCTGTTCTTGATTCGAATCCTTACTAGTGTCCAATTCCCGGACAACAGAATTCTGTTCCTCGACTGGTTCCATTTTTCTTACATTTTCATATTCTTCTGTTACCGCTTCTTCTACCGTAGGAAAATCGTTTTCTTGTGATGATTGTTTTGTTGATAATGGGGAGTCTTCCAAATGAGAAAATTCATTGGAAGCCGCTTCGTCTTTCAGATGATTCTCTTCAAGGATTACCTGTTCTTTTTCTGCCGCAACCTGTTCTTTTCCAGAAGGTTCGGCCTGTTTTTCTTCGTTTTTAAACGGAACAGCCAAAGTCTGATTTCGTTCTTTCTGCTCTTCAAAATTCTCATTCTTTCTTTTTAGCGTCTCTGTGTGACCTGACACTTCTCCTTCCACAAAAGAATTTTTCAACTCGTACTCTACAACTTCGCTTTGGCTTGCTTCTGACGGACGTTTATACCCGTAAATAGGAGACGGAATATTCGTTGGTCGAAAAGGACGGTTGCCTTTCCGTTCGCTCGACACATGATAAGAAGCACTCTTTAAGTTCTCCGTTGTTGGTTTTGGTTCCGGTTTGATCGGCTCATTCCTCCGATGCCGATTATGTCGTTCAAGCGTTTTTCTTTCTATTTTCTCCGACACAGTAGGCAAAGATAGGGGTTTTTGCGGATAATGGTAAGCGATTCTCGTTTTCAATTCCCGCACCGGCTTTATTGGATTTTTTTTCAGATTGTCTGTTCGTTCCTTTGGTACCTGCCGCGGTACATGCGGAGAATCGCTCTCTTCAATTTCTACTACTTCTTCATCTATAAAAAGTTTCATAAATCGTTTCAGCCAGCTCAAAGTTTACCACTCTTTCTTTATTAAAGAATCATTTCTATTTTAACAGTTAAATAGAAAAATTCGAGAGGAAAATAGGCTGAAAATGCAAGAACAACAAATATTCTTAAGCCTCTTTTCATCGATGAAGGCTTTGGGCTTTTCTCCCTAAGGGAATGGCAAACCAGCCAGAACAGACTCCACCTAGATCTTTCTATACTGAAAATCTCGGAAAATCATTTTTGCAGAAATACCATCCAATCTTTACTCGTTGCTCACTTTTCAACCGATCCTTTCAATATCCACAACAAGAAATCCATTGAAACGAATAAAGGGTCCGATCCTTCTACAACCATTAATAGGATACAATCATCTTCCTATAAAGGTTGAAAGAACCAAACCCTTGTTCACATCTTTATTCACCGGCCATTATCCATTAAAAGGAAAACGGCTGACCGACTTCATATTCATCTGATAAAACTAAAATTCCTTTTTCTTTAGGAGCATTCGGCAGCTCAAGCTCGCGAGCCGAACAGATCATGCCTTTCGAAGGAACTCCTCGCAGCTCCGCATCTTTTATAACCATTCCGCTTGGCATGACAGCGCCGATCTTGGCGACAACCACTTTTTGGCCCGCCTCCACATTAGGTGCTCCGCATACAATCTGCAATGTTTCATTTCCTACGTCGACTTGGCAGATGCTCAATTTATCTGCATTAGGATGCTTTTCCTTTTCTTTCACATATCCTACCACAAATTTAGGAGAAAAATCTCCTTCTAACGTTTCATCAAAACCGCACTCCTGCAAAATCCGGTTGATTTTGCCGAGAAGGTCTTCGTTCATGTCGACGGGGCCATTACCTTCAATTTCCAGGAATTTGGATATATGAAAAATATTATAACCAGCCGTTTCATTGGTTGGTTCATGATAAATTCTGGCCGCTTCTTTTCGCACGTCTACGGCAATTTCCTCTTGCGGAAAATCTTTGATCGATATTAGTAGAGTATCCCCTACACCTTTTTGATTATAAAATACGTTCACTTACGATCTTCCATCCCTTCATTTTCTTTTGTTTTTGGCTAAAATAAAAATCGGTTCCAGCTTGCCATTTTCATACAAAAATGACAAAGCCGTAATCGGTATCCGTCCGTTGGCAAAAAAGCTCATCGTCATATTAGCCAATATGTCATATCCGGTTTCATTGCGGATATCCCCGATGATCAGCACGTCTGCATGAGGCACGGAGACAGTCATCACACCTTCGACTTTCTCCTCCATCTCAGAAAGCCATTTTTCGTTTAAAATTCGGCTTGAATCATAACCGTCATTTGTATTTAAAAAATAAAAAACATTATCCGCTACCTCATCTTTTTTAACGGAAGTAGAAAGGGAGCGGGCGTTGAATTTCGCCGTCTCTCTCACTCTTCTGGCATCCCAGTTTTCCTTTTCCAACAGTTCCTTATCAATCAACCGATAAGTAGTCCCCATATCAAGGGCATAATATATTCTTGTTTCGGCCGTATGATCATCATACAAAAAAGGTACGCCTTCTTTCGCTTCCTTTGGAAAAGATGTGGAGCGAATAACCGGATAAATGTACTTTTCTCTTTCCGATAAGCTTGGTTCTTTTCCCATGACAGCCAGCGCTTCATTGACATAGTAAACAACCTCATCGATTGCTTTCTCTTTCATTGTTTCCCATCTGCCTAGAATGGGAGGGAGTGAAACATTGACCCCTTTTCTCGTTTCCTTGTCCTCGATTCGTAAAACATCTTTTTCCCGATCAAATGTAAAAAGGCGGTTTTCTGATTTTAATCGTTTTTCCAATTCCTTTCGCAGCGCTTTACTGTCCAATGAATTTTCCTCCTGTCCAAAGGAACTTATTTTTGGAGGCTGTCAATAAACTGATCCACTTCTTCTTTTGTTTTACGGTCTCTGCTGACAAACCTTCCAAGCTCTTTTCCGTCTTCATAAGCAATAAAACTAGGAATTCCAAAAACGTCTAATTGTTGGCAAAGGTCGATATATTCATCCCGGTCAATATGGACAAACGTATAATCCGGGTGCTCTGCTTCAATTTGAGGAAGAAAAGGTTCCAAAAAGCGGCAATCTCCGCACCATTCTGCTGAAAAAAGAAAAATGTGTTTCCCGTTATTTTTAAGTTCTTCAAATTGTTCTATTGATTTTAATTCTTGCATCGTTTATTCCTCCTGACCATTCTCATTTAATAAATATTGGAAATCGAATCCTTTAAAAACACACAGAGAAAGATACATCCCAATCTATCATAAGATTATCATAAACTGCCCAGTAAAATGAAGAATAGCGCTCACCATGCCGAAAAAAACTTCATTCGTTTTTTAAAGCCACCGAGCGCTTTGTTCTGATCGACAAGCAAAGATCTCTTTTGCTTGAAATTCGAAAACCTGCCAAGAGTTACCCAAAAAACAAAAATTTATTTCAACAAACAAACCGGGGGCTTCAATGGCTATATCCTTATAAGAATAAGATCTTACCTTTCATTCTTTCGGTACAGCCATTGTCCGAGGAGCAGCTTCATCACATGGAAAAACATGTCTTTTCTTGTGACAAGCCCGTTAGTAAAGATGCCTACAGCTCCTTCTTTTTCACGGATTTGTTTTCTGCGGCAAAATTCATCCATCACCGGTCCCAACTCTTCCCCCGCTCTTAATCTTTCGGCAATCTCTTTCGGCAAGAGAATCCGAGCTCCTCCGGCCACGAGGGACTCTTTTCCTTTTTCCGCCAGAGCTCCCCAGTTACAAAGCAAAAGACCATGCGGCGTTTCCGTTACGCCGCCTTCCAAACCGATTCCGACATCAGCATTTTCCGCCAACAGCGATCTTTCCGCTCGTTGAATGGCCCCTCTTATTGTTTCCTCATCCGAAAAAGGCTGATTGCTTACACCCGATTCGACGTCAACCGATAGCACTTCGGCACTCAGTCGTATAAATTGAATTCCTTCTTTCACGGCAGCTATTTTTGCTGCATTTTTTGACCCCACGGCTATTTTCATGGATAGCACTCCCTCTGTCTCAATCAAACCACTTTCTCTATAAATGAAAAACCTTTCCGTTCCGGCTGTCACATCTTTTTAGAAAAATCCATTCACGGATGGAATGTATTCCAATATTCCATTACCCGTTATTCCGAATGGCCTCAACCGTTGATTGATCACATGAACGAACTAGCTTAATCAACAATTCTTTGGCAGCTTGGTAATCATCTACATGAATCATCGAGGCGTGCGTATGAATATAGCGGGAGCAAATCCCGATCACCGCACTCGGGACGCCTTCATTGGACAAATGCACTCTTCCGGCATCCGTCCCTCCTTGTGAAACAAAAAACTGATAAGGAATTTGATTTGATTCTGCCGTATCGAGAACGAATTCTCTCATTCCTCTATGAGTTACCATCGTCCGGTCATAAATACGAATCAAAGCCCCTTGACCCAATTGGCCGAATTGATTTTTATCTCCGGACATATCATTGGCGGGACTTGCATCCAACGCGAAGAAAATATCCGGCTTAATCATATTGGCAGCTGTCTGCGCACCTCGAAGGCCGACTTCTTCTTGAACAGTCGCTCCGGAATAAAGCGTATTAGGAAGCGTTTCATCTTTTACTTCTTTCAACAATTCGATGGCAAGCCCGCATCCATAGCGATTATCCCAAGCTTTTGCTAAAATTTTCTTTTGATTTGCCAATGGAGTAAATGGACAAATCGGCACGGCAAACTGCCCCGGTTTAATGCCAATCCGTTCCGCATCTTCACGGTCGTCCGCTCCAATATCAATGAGCATATTTTTTATTTCCATCGGTTTTTTCCGCTGTTCTTCACTTAACAAATGGGGAGGAATGGATCCAATCACACCGATTACCGGTCCGTTCTCCGTTATAATTTGTACACGCTGCGCTAACAGCACTTGATTCCACCAGCCTCCCAGCGGCTGAAATCGGAGCATTCCGTTATCCGTAATCGAAGTAATCATAAATCCTACTTCATCCATATGACCAGCTACCATCACGACAGGTCCGTTTCCTTTTTTGACCCCAAAAATACTCCCTAGCCGATCTTGCACTACTTCATCAGCGTATTGAGAAAGCTGTTCCTTCATAAATGCACGTACAGCATGTTCATTTCCGGAAGCTCCCGGAAGTTCGGTTAATTGTCGAAACAATTCCAACGTTTCTTGATTCATGAGATCATGCTCCTTTTCGTTGTTGCAAAACTATGTACATCGTTATTTTACAAAACTTTGAAACCCTTTTCCAATTGAGCCTCCCCTGCTTATGGCGAATTTTTCAAATTCATGTATACTGAAAATAGTAACTTTTTTGGGGGTGTGCTCATGAGAATTGGGTGGAAGTCTTTTACATTAGGTGCAGTCGCCGGTGCAGCAGGCGCGTTGTTTGCCCAAAAAGCGGTAACGTCCTCGCCTACCGTTGCAGCTGAAAAGGTCCTTGCCCGCGTCAAAGAAGCTTTTAACAAAGAAGGAATCATTGAAGGGTCATGGATTCAAATGAAACCGGAACAATATCAAAAACTTGGAATTGACACAACTGTTTATAAAGGCGGAATTTCCAGAAGACGGGATGGCGAATTGGAGCAGTATGAATTTATTGCCGATGCCAGCACCGGAACCATTATGGACGTCTATCGCCTCTCCTGATCGCTCGCCAACGGGTTCGGTCCGATCGTTCCCGTTGGCACTGACAAAACGCTTTCCCACTTCGAAAACGGACAGTTGATTTGTGGAAAAATCATCTCTTTTTTTCTTAGACGGAATAAATAACACTAACATTAAATTTAGGTTATAATAGACCTGAATTTTATTTAAGTTGGTGATTATTTATGCGTACCAAAAATAGATTAAATCCAATCGAATCAAAATACTTTAGACCCGAGATAACTAATTGTCCAGAATGTGGTAATAAATTAGTATACTGTCACCCTGTTTGGAGAAAAACAATTTCTACCCTAAAAGGTGAATTTAAAATCATAAATCTAGGATACCGATGTGAGAATAACTCCTGTTCTAATGACACCGTATATCGTTCAGCTGAAGCCGAACAATTAAGTATGAAGCACATTACTTATGGAATGGATGTCATCGCATATATCGGATATTTACGGTTTAAAGAACATAAGACTCGATCTGAGATAGCTACTATCTTATCGGAAAAAGAAGTAAAAATTTCTGAGAGGCAAGTACAGAAACTTTATGAAAGATATGCGTTATTACTGCGGGCAAGCGTTAAAGAAAATATGAAAGAGACATTAGAAAATATTGTGAAAGAACATGGAGGACTTGTCTTATCTATTGATGGTGTCCAACCCGAAAAAGGTAACGAAACATTGTATGTCATCCGTGAAGTTCTTAGTGGTACTATTTTAGCTGCACATAATTTAAAAAGCAGTGCTTCTCAAGAACTGATAGGTATTATTCAACCCATTTTAGACTGGGGTTATCCAATCCAAGGTTTTATCAGTGATGGGCAACAATCCATTCGTTTAGCAATTGAACAAATAGTTCCAGATATTCCGTATCAATATTGTCAGTTTCATTACTTTAAAGACATAGCCAAACCATTAGTTGAAAAAGATAGAAAACTAAAAACGAATATCAAAAAGAAGCTAAGGGGAATAAGGGAAGTTGAAAGAAAAATTGAAAATTCTCCATCTAAAAACATAGAAGAAGAGGTAGCAAGTGACTATATTGCGGCTATTCGATCCGTTCTTCTAGAAGATGGTAAGCCACCATTCGAATTACCAGGCACTTGTGTTTTTGAACGAACGAATGCGATTAAAGATTCGATTGAAAAATGCCTGGATAAAAAAGGGGACTCCTCTACTTGAAAATTTGTTCAGAATAGTCAGAAATGTGGATAACTATAAGGAAGATTATCAACTCGTAAAACGTTGGGATACACGATTTAAAAGGATTGCCACCATTATGGAACCTTCTGAGAATAAAACAAGTTTTTGGGTCGAAAACAGATTGAAGCAATATTTAAACCAAATGGAAAAAGAGCTTAATCGGAAAGAAGATCAACCGTTTGTAGAGAACCTATTAAAGTATAGTAAAGGATTTTGGAAAGGACTTTTCACCTTTTATGATTATCCACTTATACCGAGAACGAATAATGATTTAGAACTCTTTTTTAGAAGAATAAAGCAAAAACACCGAAGAATCACAGGTAGTCGGACTTGGAATCGATATATTATCCGACACGGTGAAAACATTGTATTTGTAGAAAATGTCTCTAATGAACAGGAAGGGCTACAAATGATAAAAAATGTTAATTATTCAGCATATAAAACTGAAGCGAATAAATGGGAACAACGTATTGGCGAGCATATAAAACAAAGAAGATTCAAAAAAGAACCAAATGAATATTTAAACACTATTGAAGAGAAATGGAAAAGGCACAACTAATTTATTGTGTTGGTTGTGCCGTCTAAGTTTTTTTTCGGTTTTGTTAAGGCCCCTTTTTAAAGCAAAACTTCATTCTCCTCTGCCTTTTTTGCCGGAAACTGCACTTCACAGCGATAAATTCTATTTCCTTTTTGCGAAAATTTTTCTTCATATTCGGTCATGACATTTTCTTGATAATCGCTGTTGTGAAGATCAAGACTCACATCCTTTAAAATAAGACCGTACTGCGAGAAGCTGACAAGCGAGTATTCAAACAATCCTTGATTATCCGTTTTCATATGGATCTCGCCGCCCTCCGCCAAAATTTCCTCATAGGCTTTCAGAAAATTTTTGTAAGTCAATCGCCGTTTTTCATGTCGTTTCTTTGGCCAAGGATCTGAGAAGTTCAAGTAAATTCTTTCGATTTCTCCATTGGCAAAAAAATCGGTTAAATGACCGGCGTTCACATTCAACAGCTTTACATTCGGCAATTCTGCCTCTATTACTTTGTCAAGCGCAGATACAATCACGCTTTCTTGCAGTTCAATTCCAATAAAATTGACATCAGGATGCAATCGAGCCATCCCCACAATAAACTGTCCTTTTCCTGTGCCAATTTCCAAATGGATCGCCTGATCATTTCCGAACATTTCTCGCCATTTTCCTTTTTGCTTTTCAGGTTCAGGAATCACATATTGTGGATATTGCCGAATTTTTTCTTTAGCCCAAGGTTTGTTTCGTAAACGCATTAAAAATCCCCCACTGTCTATTCGTTCATAATCTTCATGCATAAAAAAAAAAGAATTCCCGACACTAAAATAAGAGAATTCCTTATATGATGCGAAAGAAAGGATGAGTGCCATGCCTTTAACATGGAAGGATCAAGCACAATTATTAAGAGATATTTTAAGCGACCATCAACTGGATTGTTGCGGAACCGTCTCGGAATGCGAACAGCTCGAAAGACTGGCAAAATCGTTGATGGCCAATGCAAACGTTGATCAAGGTGTCAAATCAACATTGCAGGAAATTTATCAATACAGCCAAGATGGTCAATATACACAACATTTGGATGAGCACATCCAAGCCCATCAAAACCACTTATCTCAATGGGTCAGCGATATAGACCAATTGTCTTAACACGATCATAAGATGTTATGGAGAAAGGTAAGCCAGCGGTTCATTTCATGAAAACGGCTTTTATCTTTATGCCATTGAATAGATAATATGGTTTGCATCACCACATACCATTTCATCCGCAATTGAAGGTGAGTAGTCAGTTCCATTCCGTACAACCTAAGCCACTCTTCCCAATCATTTCCGGGGATATAACAATATAGAAGCATGCCCAAATCAATGGCCGGATCGCCTATAAGGGGGCGGTCCCAGTCAATCAAATACAAACGATTGCCTTCGGAAAGCAGCCAGTTGTTATGGTTGACATCTCCGTGGCAAACGGCATAATCGTCATAGCGAATGAACTTGACCTTTTTTTGCAGAAACTCAAAGGCTTTTTGAATGGTAGGATGCTGCAGCAAATTCAAGTCAATTCCATCTTGGACTTCCAGCAACAGCTTTTCCGGCTGAACCGGGCGCTTTTCAAGTCGCTCCAGCATTGTCAAAAGCGGTTTAGATGTATGAATTTTTTTTAGTAATTTCGTCACCCTTCTGTCCACCATCTCATCAGGAGACAGCTCTCTGCCGTTCAGCCAATGCTGGGCGGTAATCACATCCCCGCTTTCTAACCTTTTCGTCCACACAAGTTTGGGAACGATTCCCTCAGCTGACAAAGCAGCAAGAAAAGGCGAAGAATTTCGCTTTAAAAAAAGCCTCTGTTCTTCATGCTTGGCAAAAAAAGCTTCGCCGGTAAGTCCTCCGGCGGGGATAATCTCCCATTCTTGATCAAACAAATGTTCCAATTTATTTAATTTTATTTTGGCAGCTTTGTCCATACGCTCTTTTCCCGATTGATTATCCATCTTATTGCGCAATCCGATTCTCCTATATTTTTAAGCTTTCCGTCCGTTCGATCCAAACGGGCAAGCTACCACTGAATGAAATCATTCCAAGTAAAACGATCATACTCTATTCCATTCAGCTTTCCTTCAATTCAACATCCGCTTTTCAATTGAAACTACTTTTTAAATTTTATCTTCTTTCGAGTGTTTTCGTCAAGATGCCGTCCAAAACGACTTCAGCACAATGCGAAGGCAATGGTCCGACCAATGACCAATGGACTTCGCTCGAAAAAGCAGAGGGTCCCTTTTTCTCATCACAAGCAAAATAGGGGTTCGATTTTAAAGGACAATTGCCTCAAAATGACCGTTATGTCCAACTAACCATCAACAGTCCCCACTGACGGAAGTTTCGCTTTCCTCGTGTTGAAAGGATCTAAACTCATCATTTAAAAAAATAAAAACAAGTTCGCGCAAAAAAGACTTGCCGCTTTCTAAATTATTATTCTTTCCCATAGCATGAACAGAGACGATAAAAAAGATTCCTGCTATTGAACACATACATAGCAGCTAATAGGAGAAAGGACAAGCGTCTTTTCCACTTCTCGGATTGGTTGAATGCCTGCACGGTTCTCATCCGCAATCACTTTCCAAGCAGACTCGCCGGGAAGAGCCATTTCTCCAGACAATTCATTCGGATAAAACACGACGAGAATCTTATTCCAAGGTCCCTTGCCGCCCACGTCGTCCATTAAAACTGATACGATTCCCTCCCTTACTGTCCATTTTTTCAAATGCTTTCGGATCTCCTCAGCAGTTTGCAAGCGGAAAGCTCCATGATTTTTCCGAATTTCAATCAAACCTTTTATATAATCAACGGCGTCTTTATAATTCTCCTTCCTGCTCCAATCCAGCCAATTGATTTCATCTTCGCTGTTATAGCTGTTTCCAACCCCTTTTTTTGTCCGAAAAAACTCTTGGCCGCTGTGAAGAAAAGGAATCCCCTGGGAAAGCAAAACCATAGCAGTAGCTAAAAGGTGGCGGCGACGGTTTTCCTCCTCTTGGTTTGGAAAACAAGCCATTAACTTATCCCACAAAGTATGATTATCATGGCATTCCACAAAATTTACAGATTGCAGCGGCTCTGTAAATATTCCCGTTCTGCCTTCTAAAGGGATGCTTGCGCACACCGCATGGAAAGCTTTTTCATACATATCCAGCTTTCCAAGAGCAAAGCCTTTGTCCGAAAGATGAAATACGCCCCCCTTTACGGAGTCGCGGAAAAAATCATTAAACTGGCCAATTTCGGGAAGTATATGCTGATTATGAAGCGCAGCTTTTTGCTTTCGGGGGAGCGGCGTCGGCAAATCCCATCCTTCCCCGATGATAAGACAGTCCGGCTTGTAAGAGCGAGCCACTTTTACTGCTTCTTTCATCGTTTCTACATCGAGAATACCCATTAAATCAAAACGAAACCCGTCAACATTATATTCTTTCAACCAAAACTCAATGGAATCCAGAATGAATTTTCGAGCCATCAGACGTTCAGAAGCAAAGTCATTTCCAACTCCGGTGCCATTGGACGGCCGCCCGTTTTCATCAAAACGAAAATAATACCCCGGAACAAGTTGTTCGAAAGCGGAGCTCTCCCGTTCATACAAATGGTTGTAAACAACATCCATTATGACTCGCATTCCTTCAGAGTGAACGGCTTCAATCATTTCCTTTAACTCTAGAATCCGATTGTAAGGGTTTTGAGGCTCACTTGCATAAGATCCTTCAGGTACGTTATAAAATAGAGGGTTATACCCCCAATTGTATGATTCTTCCGGTTTTTCGTCAGAAACGCCGTAAAAATCGTGAAAAGGAAGAAATTCGATATGGGTGATTCCTAAATTTTTGATATAAGATAAACCCGTTATTCCTCCCGTCTTTCCTCTCGTATTTTTTTCCGCAACTCCTAAATATTTTCCCTTGTTCTTTACTCCGCTGTCAGGATGAATGGTGAGATCTCTAATCGATGTTTCGTATATGATTGCATTGACGGGCGATCCAAAAGACGGAGGAGAAACTCTTTTAACATTGGTTTTGCCGAGATCGACGACGCAGCTGTACTCGCTGTTCAGACTGACTGCTTTTGCATATGGATCAGCCGCTTTTCTCCATTCTCCATTTATAAAAACTTCGTAATAATAGCAAGATTGTTCCCAATCGCCTTTCACGACAGCAGAAAAAACTCCTCGTTCTTCCCGAATGAGCGAAAACGTTTCCCAATTGATTGCCCCTCTTCTTTTTACATGGACTTTCGCCTCTATCGCTGCCGGCGACCATATTTTAAAAACGGTCCTTTCCTTTGTATAATGAGCTCCCAAATCTTTTCCCTCATAAAAAAACATTTGGTCGAACTCTTTCGTACGAATAACTTTGCCGACAAGTAATAACGTTTCTTGCCCTCTTTCATCCAAAATATAATGACTTTTCCCGAAAACCGGAACCACCGGAGATTCGCAACGATATGTTCTGCCGTATTCTGAATCCAGTTTCTCCAATATGTTCAAGTCAATTATGGCATCTTCCGTTTTTAGTCGAAAAGAAGACGATTCTCCTTGAAAGTAATCGTATGAAAGAAAAATAGTGAAGACATCCAACTCATCTTGGTAGGCATGAAACGATTGATTTTTAGGAAGCATACATCCTTCTTTCCTTTCCACTGTTTCAGTCCTTGCTCCCGCTTAACGGATCATTAGCCAAGGAGACGGTGCCGCCCATTCATTTATAAAAATTCTTTTTGTCATCTGAGCACTCTGAAAGTGGAAATGTTTTTATCATCATTTTCTTTACTGACTTGTCAACAGAAACCTATACAACGCTGAAAAATTACAGCCGGATGATGAAATTGATCCGATTATACAGCTAAAAGAATCCAGCTTTTGCCCCCTCTGATCGAATTTTATCTAACGGTCAGGCAGTTGGTGATAAATGAAAAGCACAGCTTTTGTGCTTTTCAAAGTGTTCTATCTTCTGCTTCATCTCCGATTTCAATTTCATGATCTGGCCATTCCGCCTCATCGTCCCACTCCGGCCTATTGATGCTGTTGGTTTCCGCAAATTCCAAAACGGTTTTGGCTGCTTTTAACTGTGTCATTTTTAACGGGGAACGGAACTCTCTCATCGATTCAAACCATTTCGGATAGCTTTTTTTATCGAAAATGTGGAGATCAAAAGGAGGAGATGGATAATCAATGTAGCCGTTTCGCGATATGACCGCTTTTTTCACCGGAAAATCCACATTGTACGTACGAAATAACTTAGACACGATGACCCCCATTCTTTGCAAAGAAAGAACCGGACTTAACACTTTTTTCTCTTTTTTTCCTATTTTTTTGATCCAGAATCGATCCGATGATCCAAAATAAACAGCCCGGTTTTCCTCCTCCAAAAAAGTAAGACACCATAGTTCAGTGGGCGTCAACAGGAGAACATCCAATTCGACCGGCGCCTTTTTCAAAGCCAATATCGGCTTATACATGACGAGAAACGTATCTGGAAATCTTTGCAGAAAATATTTTAAGCGTTCATCATAAAAATATTTGTAATCAATATATGATGTTTCTGTTAAAGTGGAACTTGCCCACTTGATTTGAAATTCAAACAGCTGATCGAGAAAAAATTGTTTTAACTCCAATTCGTTCATATTCGAAAGATCCATTTGAAAAAAGGGAGACTCTTTCTTTTCATTTTCCCCTTCATCCATCGAAAAATTCCTTTTTCGAAACATATTTTTCAATTTATGGAACATATTTGTTTTTTCCTTGTTCTCATCTTCATAAAAAAGGGATTCCTCTTGCGCCCACCCCTCATGCTCCTGTTTTTGCATTTCGCTCCAATTCACAAACTTGTCCCACTGTTGTTTTTTTAATCGGATAAATTGGGATGGGTAACGGTACACATCTTGTTGATATCGAGACACATAATCTTGGAGCTTAATTAACTGAGCCATTTCCTTTCGATTCCTTTCCTTCCTTATTTTCGAAACAAAACCGGACAATTTCTTCATACATGGGCGAACGGTCTAAATGGGTCTGATACAACACCACTGAGTCTGCTTGAAAAATATGGGAAGGTGGTTTGGCGTACAAAAAACCGGTTGCATCTGTAAACGAAATATCCCCATTCCATTTTTTCGCCAGCGTAATATGAGGGCGGAATGGTTTAGAATCCAACTGAAAACCTGCCTCTTTCGCAGCTTGGAATACTTGTTTTTGAATATCGAAGAGGCGGTTGTTCTGTTTGGTTCCTGCCCAAAAAATTCGGGGAGATTCTTTACGGCCGAATGTTCCGATAGAGTCAATCTGCACGGAAAAAGGCGGCGTTTTTTCGACGATCCGTTTTACTGTATCCACCGCTTCTTGTAACGGCTTTGGATCTGCGTCGCCTAAAAAAGCGAACGTAATATGATAATCGTTCGGGTGCACCCAACGTTTGAACGGCAATGAAAATTGGCGCCGCCAAGAATACAAATATTCTTTTGTTTCATCAGGCAGCCTTAAAGCAAAAAAATAATGAGTTTTCACTTCCACCACTCCTATGATTGGCCCTCCAGCACATGATGTCTAAAAATCGAGCCACTATCCCAAAATAATAATTACATTGTATCAAAAAATGGGAAAAAGTATAAAATCTGCAAAAGTTGATTAGACCTCTAAGAATAGGTATGATGAATAATGAAGATTAGAAAGGAAGGCGTAAACAATGAAGATCGTTCAAAACATAGCTGATCTAATCGGCGATACACCTTTGGTAAAACTAAACCGTCTTAATCCCAAAAACGGGGCCGATATTTACTTAAAGCTGGAATATTTCAATCCGAGCAAAAGTGTAAAAGACCGCGCCGCGTATAATATGATTGTGGAAGCAGAAAAAGCGGGACTGTTGAAAAAAGGATCCACCATTATTGAACCAACGAGCGGCAATACCGGCATTGGTCTAGCGATGAATGCAGCGGCTAGAGGATATCGCGCCATTATCGTGATGCCGGATACCATGACAAAAGAGCGCATTAACTTATTAAAAGCATACGGCGCCGAAGTCGTTCTGACTCCAGGAAATGAAAAAATGCCCGGAGCCATCAAAAAGGCGAAAGAATTGGCTGCGGAAATACCAAATAGCTTTATCCCCATGCAATTTGAAAATCCCGCCAACCCGGATGCCCATCGCCGCACTACCGCTATCGAAATCGTTGAGGCCATGAAAGAACTCGGAAAAGAGTTGACGGCTTTTGTAGCGACATCCGGTACTGGAGGAACGATTACCGGAACCGGTGAAGTACTGAAGGAACACTATCCCAATCTCAAAATCCATGTTGCCGAACCTTATGGATCGCCGGTATTATCGGGCGGAAAACCAGGAAAACATAAACTTGTAGGGACAAGTCCGGGATTTATTCCTGCCACCTTGAATACGGAAGTATATGATCAAATCCATTTAGTAAAAGATGAAGAAGCGTATGAAATGACCCGCAAGTTGGCCAAAGAAGAAGGTATTCTTGTCGGCCCTTCATCCGGTGCTGCTTGCTTTACTGCCATCAAAGTGGCAAGTGAGCTTTCAAAAGATGACGTCGTTGTTTGTATGACAGCTGATACAGGCGAACGTTATTTATCAAGCGACCTTTTCCGATATTAATCATTCGTGTCTGTCCACCAGCAGTGTTCCTTACTCTCCACGGATTATAGGGAAAATCCTGCTGGACCCATCAAAAATAACGGAAAAACCACGTTTTTGCCGAACCTTTTGGTGGGGTATTTTTCCATCCATATTTTTGCCCACGGAATTCGCAAGGGGTCACATTCATAAAAAAGCCAAAGCCTTCTATCTCTTCTGAAAAGCTTTGGCTAAACCACTATTCTTTCTTTTCCTGTTCAATCTCTATCCTTCAGTAATTTTACTTAAAGCTTCGATTTCTTTTTCTAACAACTCCTGTATTTTTAACGTAACCGCACCTGGTTTTCCATCAGCCACCGGCTTCTCGTTTACTTCCACAACAGGAAGAACTTCGGACGTAGTGGAAGTAAGAAATACTTCATCTGCTTGCAGCAGTTCTTGTTTCGTAAACGGCTTCTCGTCCACTTGAATGCTGTTTGCTTGGCATAACGAAATGACTACCTGCCTAGTAATTCCGTTTAAAATCAAGTTGTTTGCCGGATGTGTTTGCACAACTCCTTGTTTCACAATAAAAATATTGGAAGAGGAGCCTTCCGTTACAGTTTCTCCACGATGCAGCACCGCTTCATAGCACCCCTCGGAAGCCGCTTTTTGCTTCGCCAGTAAATTTCCCAGCAAATTTAAACTTTTAATATCGCATCGCAGCCAGCGAATATCTTCCACAAACAGCGCTTTCACGCCATATTTTCTTTCCTTGTCAGGCCTTTCGAATGATTTAGTATATGCCACCACAACAGGTAAAACGCTTGAATCAGGAAAGGCGTGAGCTCTAGGAGACGCACCGCGTGTCAATTGTAAATACACGCTTCCTCCATCCAACTCATTTTTCTCAATTAATTCTTCAAGCAAGGCTTTCCATTCATCATTTGTATAAGGATTTTGAAGGGAAATTTTTTCCGCACTTGATTGAAGGCGAGACAGATGCTGATCGACAGCAAACATTTTACCATGATAAACCCTGATGACTTCATAGATTCCATCGCCAAATTGATAGCCGCGGTCTTCAATATCCACTTTGGCTTCTTTTCTCGGCAAAAACTCCCCATTTAACAGTACCCATTCCATCGGTATCTCCCCCATTCCCTCTTCATTGAAAAACTCAATTAAATCAATCCATTGTCCACAGCTTTTTCTATTATCTCGTTAATTCATATATGGCTTGAGCATAAATCGCGGTTGCTTTCCATAAATCTTCTAAAAACATATACTCATCTTTTTGATGGGCTACGTCCGGTCTTCCTGGAAAAAGAGCTCCAAAAGCAACCCCCGTATCAAGCGACCGTGCGTACGTTCCTCCGCCAATGGCCAAAAGTTCCGCTTTTTCACCGGTTTGCTGTTCATATACATTCGCCAACGTTTGAATAAACGGATGGTCTTTGTCTACATGATGAGGTTTGCTGTCAGAGAAATTTTCAATGGCCAATCCCTTATCACGAAGACTGTTTTTTAGCTGATCTATACGATCTTTAAGAGGAAAGGTGACAGGATAACGCATACTGATTCCTATTTTTCCTCCACGATTCCGGTCAAAAGAAAGAATGCCAGCATTCAACGATAATTTGCCTGTTATATCATCTTCATAAGCGAGGCCTAATGAATCTCCTGTGAAATCTTGATGGAAATAATGAGAAACAAATTGGAAAAAATCTTTTTCGTATTCTGGCAGATCTAAACGAGATAAGAAATCACATAAATACAAACCCGCATTTTTTCCTTTTTCAGGCTCCGAGCCATGCACGGATATTCCTTCCATTTCCAGGACCAGATCGCCTCTGTCCATGAAATACTTGCCCTGCAAACCGTTTTCGCTCAAATAATCGGAAAACTGCTGCAAAATTTTTGTTTCCCCATGATGAACCATCAAAACCGCTTTTGCGTGATCAGGGACCATATTATACCGTCTTCCCGATTGAAAGGAGAGCACTTCTACCTCGCTTTCGGCCGCATCCTTCTCTTTTGCCGTTTGCACGATATCAAAATCAGCAATTCCTTTTTCTGCATAAATAATAGGAAAATCCGCGTCGGGAGCAAATCCAAAAGTCGGCATTTCCTCGACCTGAAAATAATGGTCGACACAGCGCCAATCGCTCTCTTCATCCGTTCCGATAATCATTCGAACCCGTTTGTTAATCGGCACTCCAAGATCCTTAACAATTTTCATCGCATAATAAGCCGCCATCGTCGGACCTTTGTCATCGATGGAGCCACGCCCAAATATTTTTCCGTCTTTGATTTCCCCGCCGAACGGCTCCACAGACCAGCCGTCTCCTTCAGGAACAACATCTACGTGACAAAGGATTCCTAAAAGCTCATCCCCTTGGCCAAATTCAATATGACCTGCCACATTTCCGACATTGCGGCTGCTGAATCCATCTCTTTCTCCCAATTTCAGCATAAATTCAAGCGCTTCTTTTACTCCTTTTCCTAACGGAGCGTCACTCGTCGCATGGCTTTCATCCAAAACGCTTTTTATTTGAATCAATGATTGCAAATCGCGAATCAATTCCTCTTTTCTTTTTTCGACTTCTTCGTTCCAACGAATTTCAGCCATATTTTGTTCTCCTTTAACTCTTTACTTTCTTCTTTTATTTTACTCTTCCCGGCCTGCAAAAAAAACATTTCGCCATTGAAAAAATCTTTAATCAAAAACTGCTATTTTACGACAACGGGATAAATTATCCACATTTGGGGCAAAATTTCAGTAAATTCAAGTTTTTTTTATAGTAAAATATCACCTAAAGGGGTATAATGTAATTATCAGACATCTTAAATTTCTTTGCAAAGGAGTTGTCTGAAACGAAAATCGTTACATAAAAATATACCACATAAGTCGTCCGTTGTTATTGCCTCTGGAAAAAAGAAGAGGGAGTGGTTTTTTGAAACCTTCAACCAATCGGATGTTGACTAGGATTAAGTCCGTTTACATGTTCATTAAAGAAAATGGAACTGTCACTACGCAACAGATTGTCGATGAGTTTGGCATCACTCCTCGCACTATCCAACGCGACTTAAATGTGTTAGTTTACAATGATTTAGTTCAAAGCCCTAGCAGGGGCAAATGGACAACAACGTCTAAGAAAGTGAAAATATCCTAATGCGAAAAAAAGCGATTCCCGCTTAATCGGACGGGAAATCGCTTTTCTTTTTTATCTTTCGCTGTTTTTTCGCATCAGGACGTACTGCTGCAAGGAAGCGATCTCCTCTTGCCGCAATTCCCGATACTCTCCTAGTTTCAGTTCTTCATCCAATGTGAGTGGCCCCATTTTAAGACGCTTCAAATAGATGACTCGTTTTCCGACGGCTTCAAACATTCTTTTGACTTGATGAAATTTCCCTTCAGTAATCGTTAACTCAATATGAGAACGAATCCCGCTTTGAAGAATGTTCAATTGAGCCGGCTTCGTTACATATCCGTCATCCAGTTCGATGCCTTTTGAAAAAACGTTTCGGTCATTTTCCGTCACTTCTCCTGCAATTACGGCAAAATAGGTTTTCGGAACATGCTTTTTAGGGGACAAAAGCAGGTGAGCCAACTGACCATCATTGGTCAACAGCAATAGGCCCTCTGTATCTTTATCAAGCCTTCCAACCGGAAACGGCTGAAACACCTGATCTTTTGGATCCAGCAAATCTACAACTGTTTCCTCATATAAATCTTCTGTGGCGGAAATAACACCGGCTGGTTTATTCATCATAAAATAGACAAATTCTTTGTAATGAACGATTTCCCCCAAAACTTCTACCTTGTCCGTTTGTGGTTGAACATGCGTTTTCCCATCTTTGACCGGTGCCCCATTCACGAGCACCGCCCCTTTTTTCAACAGACTTTTCACTTCTTTTCTGCTTCCATAGCCGAGATTGGCCAGCATGCGATCAATTCTCATCATGAACCTCCTTGAAGATGGGAACCACAAGCAGCTAAAAGCAAAAGGATCATCATAATCCCCTAGATATTCTCAATTTTTTCCCGAGAAGCGTCGCTTTCTTGCCGAACATTTTCCCTATTAATTTAGTGCGGTAACTTAAATAAAAATAGACGGAAGCCCCCACCAAAGCACATATTCCGATTATGATCAATGCTTGAAGCTTGCTTGCCGGGTTCAAGAAATGCGCAAGAAGATGATAGGCGACGATCACGCAAATCGACATGATCAAATTGAACAGAAGGATTAATACCGTCCGACGAAAAACCACTCGATAAGAATAGGACGTAAATGCTTTAATCACCACAAGATTGATGATAATGGAAACCATGTAACCGATCGCCGTCGCATAGATAGCTCCTTCTGTTTGAAACATTTTAATCAAAGGAATGTTCAAACTAAGTTTTAAAAGAATTCCCACAAGTAAGCTGAAGACGGTAAAGCGTTGTTCGTTAATTCCTTGTAAAATCCCTGCCGTTACTTGGAAAAGCGCAAACAAAATCGCCACAGGGGCATATGTCTGCAAAATTTCCGTGCCAAGAGTGCTATGTTCATAAAAGACTGTGTAAAACGGCTCTGCCAGCAGAGATATGCCGAGAGAAGCCGGGACCGTCAAGTATAACAGCACTTGGAACGTCTGATTTAATTGATCGTTTACCCGTTTCATATTTCCTGAAACAAAGGATTCTGTCACTAACGGTACAAGCGTCATGGCAAAAGAAGTAGCAAGCGAAACCGGAATAATGACCAATTTCTGCGAGCCGAAATTTAAAATACCGAAAGCAGGAACAGCCGCTTTGGCTTGTCCAATAGCGGTCATCGCTCGGTTAAACGTCACCATATCCACCAGCTGATACAGTGAAGTGGCGATGCCGACAAAAACAAATGGAATCGCGGAAACAAAAATTTCTTTATACATATCAAAGAGAGAAACGTTCACTTCTCCCCTGTCCTGCTTCAGTAGTTCGTTCAAATGCCGTTTTCGTTTCCAATAATACCAAAACAGCACCAGAAGGCCGGCAACCGCCCCGATAAATGCTGCAAAAGTGGCGACGCTGATCGCGGAAACAATCGTGCCATGCAGAACATGCAAAACGACATAAGCCCCGATCAATAAAAATAAAATACGTGCTATCTGTTCTACGACTTGCGAAACAGCGGACGGTCCCATGGATTGGTGGCCTTGGAAAAAGCCGCGCATGATACTCATAAACGGGACGATAATCAAAGCGAAACTAACCGCCCGAATAACGGTAGCCACGTCTTCCACCGAATAAGTTTGATCTTTATTAGTAATCACAAGTTTTGCAAAAAATGGCGCAAATTCATACATGGCGAGAAAAGACAAGAAACCCGTTATCGTCATTAATACGAGTCCTGATCTAAAAAGCCTTCGCCCTACCGAATATTCTTCAAGTGCATTATATTTGGAAATAAATTTTGATACCGCCAGCGGTACACCAGCTGTGGCAATGCTGATAAAAATCATGTAAGGAACGTAGCCGTACTGATAAAGCGAAGCGGCATCTTCCCCACCGATAATGGCATAAAAGGGAATCACATAAAAGAGGCCAATAAATTTTGAGATAAACGTACCTAATGTTAAAATAAAAGTTCCTCTTATTAATTTTGAAGCCATAACATCCCTTCCTGATCATAGAAATGTTGAAATGCACTAAGACATAGTTTACAACTTTACATAGTTTCTGACAAACTTTTTCATAGTCTTTTTAGTGTCGAAAAAGATGGTAAAGCAGGTGGTAACAATATGTATGATGTTATTGTGATTGGAGGCGGTCCTGCCGGTCTAATGGCGGCCATCGCAGCCGGCGAAAAGAAGGCAAACGTTCTTTTGGTAGATAAAGGAAACAAACTTGGCCGCAAACTGGCCATCTCCGGCGGCGGACGCTGTAATGTAACGAATCGGCGGCCGATCGAGGAAGTGATTCGGCATATACCAGGAAACGGCCGATTTTTGTACAGTGCCTTTTCGATTTTTAATAACGAGGATATTATTACATTCTTTGAACAGTTAGGAGTCCAATTGAAAGAAGAAGATCACGGGCGTATGTTCCCCGTTTCGGATAACGCACAATCGGTCGTCAACGCCTTATTGCGCCGTTTAAATGAATTGAAAGTCGAAATTCGAACGAACTCTCCCGTCAAAGATATTCTGTTTGAAACAGACCATAAACACACCATTGTCTTGGCCGACGGATCGACCATTGACGGTCGTGCCATCGTGATCGCAACCGGCGGTAAATCAGTGCCTCATACCGGGTCAACCGGCGACGGCTATCCTTGGGCGAAAAAAGCCGGCCACACTATTACCGAACTATACCCGACGGAAGTTCCTGTTACGAGCGACGAACCCTTTATTCAAGAAAAAAGGTTACAGGGCCTTTCACTAAAAGACATCGCTTTAAGCGTCCTCAATCCAAAAGGAAAAAAAAATCATTACTCATCAAATGGACATGATTTTTACTCATTTTGGCATTTCCGGACCCGCCGTCTTGCGCTGCAGTCAGTTTGTCGTCAAAGCGATGAAAAAATGGAATTTGGATAAAGTGACGATGCACCTAGATTCTCTTCCTGACTTTCACGAGGAAGAACTGTTTCAAAAAGTGAATCAAGAAGTGAAAAACAATCCGAAAAAATCGGTCAAGAACACTCTAAAAGGCCTGCTGCCCGAAAGATATTTGCTGTTTTTGCTGAAAAAAGCTGAGATTGACGAAAATACGCCTTGCAGCGCTCTTCCTATAGATCGAATCAGGAATTTCGTCCATCTGTGCAAACATTTTACTTTTCAGGTAAACGGCACGCTCCCACTCGAAAAAGCGTTTGTCACAGGCGGCGGCGTCTCCGTAAAAGAAATCGAGCCAAAAACGATGGAATCCAAAAAAAGACCGGGCTTGTTTTTCTGCGGTGAAATCATGGACATCCATGGATATACGGGAGGATACAATATCACCTCTGCTCTTGTAACAGGGCGGCTTGCCGGCCTGAACGCCGCAAAATATCGGACAACACAAAATTAATAGAAGTTGCGTTTCAACCTAAAACGCCGTTTGCATAGACGGCGTTTTCTTTCATTCTTTGCTTTTAAAAAGCCGAAAAGTTTCATCGACCCATTCAGCCGTTTTCTTATCATCGTTTTTCTTTCCGGTAAACCACCATCGCGCTGAAACAATAAATTTGCTCTTCTTCCTCTTCCGGCATCGCTGCAATATGGTACTTTATGTCCACAATATTTGGTTCATCCACCGTTTTTAAAAATGCATTTATTTCTTCTTCCAAGTCTTTTTCATGCTCATAATCAAACACTTTGACTTGAATCATCATTGTTACTCCTTTCATTTCCTTTTTTAATTATCTTTTCCAATTTTTCGAAAATTTAATCGCATTCTAGATTTTTGCAAGGAAAAAGCATACAATTTGGAGGACGGCAGCTCCTTCCCGACCACGGCTCATCAACGGTTTTTTGAAGTGATTGAGGTACGTCCGGAAACGTCCGTCGATCTTTCCTTGGAAAAATCCCCCCACACTCCCGTTCGATGAATGGAGTGCTAAGTGAGAGGTCTTGACATGGGCCTAAAGGGAGCCAGGGAATGTTTATCATTTTGCTGTTTTAACGGCCGTTTATCTTTGAAAACGGGCAAAGCAGTTTTAAAGTCAAACATAATGAAATTTTGTTTTAAGAGATTAGGATCATTTAATTTTCATCCTATAATCATATATTCCATGATAGAGACGGAAATCAGAATATTTACGACTTGTTGCCTTGGTCTCGGATAAACGTATAAACGAAGAAGAGACAGCAGTAAAAGGAGGAGAAAGGGTATTGAACAACTCTTGGAAGCTCTATTGGCAGTTATCCATAGCGATGATTCGGACCGGAATTCTCGGTTACGGAGGAGGTCCATCCGTTATCCCTCTGATTCGATACGAGGCCGTCACAAGATATCGATGGATGGAAGATGATGAATTCGGAGAAACGTTAGCGATCGCAAACGCTTTGCCGGGACCGATTGCCACGAAAATGGCCGCCTACATTGGCTATAAACTAAAAGGAAACGTCGGAGCGGTTCTCGCCGTCATAACCCATATACTTCCTAGTTGCATTGCCATGATTGCTTTATTGTCTGTCGTCTCCGTGCTAAGCACTTCAAAAGTAGTGGCCGGGATGATCGCGGGAGTAGCGCCTGTGGTCGCTGTCATGCTCGGGGTCATGGCTTATGAATTTGCGAAAAAAACGATCGATGGATTAGGAAAAGTGATGGGCATCTCTATGTTTCTTTTAGCCTTTCTGCTTTTAGAAACGGTCCATATTCATCCAGCTATCGTGATCATTCTCTTTTTAGCCTATGGAAGCATCCATTTTCGGACGGCTGCCAAATGGAAAAAAGAACATAAAAACAAGGAGAGCGAAAAAGCATGACTGTTTGGATTCAACTGATGATCGGATTTTTTTTGGCAAACGCCCTTGGATATGGCGGCGGCCCTTCGTCTATTCCTTTAATGTATGAAGAAATCGTGTCCCATTACCATTGGTTAAATAATCAAGAGTTTTCCAATATGCTTGCCCTTGGAAATGCCCTTCCCGGCCCTATTGCCACCAAAATTGCCGCCTTTGTAGGGTTTGATGCAGGCGGATGGGTAGGCATGCTCGTCGCTTTAGGAGCAACTGTCATACCATCTGCTGCGGCGCTCATCTTTTTGTTAAGAGTACTTGAAAAACACCGGCATTCACTCGTCGTCAAAGGAATGACTCTCTTAGTGCAGCCGGTCATTGCCATTATGATGGTAGTCCTTACTTGGCAAATGGGAAAAAGCTCGATCTCTTCCATCGGAATTTGGCATTCTCTCGGCATTGCAGCCGTTTCCTTTTGGGCGATGGAAAAACTCAAACTCCACCCTGCTCTCGTCATCGTAGCTGCCTTCGCTTATGGCGGCATTGTCCTTCAACATAGTATGTAAAAGATGAGAAACAAAATCGTTTCCCATCTTCCCGCCAACGTTTTCTTCTATTTTTGGATTTCCTCAAATACGCAGTGCCCATTTTCATTTTTTGTGGGCTCTGCAAAGTTCTTTTATGATGTCGATCATACTTAATGATCCTCATGCCTTAAATATTCGAAAGAAAAATGATGAAAGGTTCATTGTTTCTTTAAAAAACTGATTCGTTGCGTTGAAAAGAAAGATTGAAAAGCGATTTTACGATGGCATCATACCGCTTCCTTTCTTTGCCACGCTAATACTACTTGTCATCGGCTTCTTGATAAAAACTTTCACTATGCCCCCTTTTTCAGTCATCCGTTAAACACACTTGACAGTCTGAATTTCGTTGAAAAATCGGAATTTCTTCGGAAATATAATAATTTTAACCAATCTGGAATAATGGATGAAATTCCAAAAAAGATTTGAAAATAACGATTAATCAGAATATAATATTAACATAATATGTTAGATATTCTAACATAATTTTCGGTTAATCCATTGTGCTTCTTTTACAGCCGTTTTTTGAAGGGGGTAGAAAAATTGGGGTTATTTGAGGGTTTGGGAGTTCGAGAAGGATTTCCACTGTGGTGGTCCTATCAATTAAATCGAAAAAGCACGGGAACCATTGAAGAAATTTTTGAAGACATCGCCAAAACGAGAGTCGAATTATTAACAGAATGGGCCAATGAACAGTGGAGTTTTTTAGAAAACATGACTGCTGAGTTTGAACGCATTTTGCCTTCTGAGATTGATCTGTATTTGAAAAAAATGTTGACAAAAAGCCGGTATTTTACAGAACTTTTTCTGTTGGATACAGAAAACAGAGTGACTAGTACGACTTTTCCTAACCATAAGAATGATTTCAATCATCACTCTTTCCAAAAAGGGATCGACTATGTCCTTCAAACGAAGGAACGTCTTTTATACGGTCCGTATTTGGATCCCACGACTCTGGAGATAGGGCCAAGGACATCCCAATTTCACGATGAAGTGACGTTATTATTCTTGCAGCCCGTCATATTGCAAGAGGATCTGCATTCCATCTTGGCAGGACGCGTTCCCAATGATGTAGTCGGAGACCTCATTCAGCGGGAGGCTGGTCACGTTTATCCTGATTCCGGTGACAATTATATTTTTTTAGTAAAATCCTATTTTGATCCGTCGCTTCCCCAAGGAATTGCTTTATCACGCAGCCGTTTCGAAGACCGTACCTTTACTTTCGGCGAAAATTTAAAAGACGGGGTCCATACGAAAGACGGAGGATTGGTTAAAATCAAAAACCATACAGAATTTGAAATTCGTTTTACCGATCCGGCCACAAAAGAATTACATCCCGGTGTTCAAAATACGATTCGAAAAGGGGAAAATCTTTTTGTTCATTTCCCCGGATATCCTGACTACCGTCATATCCCCGTCATAGGGAAGGGTGTGACGTTTCAGCTGCCGGGATCTCTGGATGTGTGGGGAATGATGTGTGAGGCTGATTTAGAAGAGGTGTACCGTACCCGCTCCATTAGCTGGCGATTAGGCATACGTTTTGCTTTTTACATTTTCATCGGCGTTCTTCTCAACCAATGTATATCATTTTTCGGATTTTCGCCTTCCTGGTATGATTTGCTCCTCAATGGATTATACGGCATTTTAGCCACTTATTTGTTTTATAAAAGAGGGTTGGTGCCTATTGCTTCTCGATTAAAGCAATTAACCAATATGATGCGAAAAATTGCGGAAGGCGGCGGAGACTTAACTACCCGCTTAGATACAAGGCTTCTGATCAATGATGAAATTGGATCATTGGGACGTTGGGTCAACAATATGATAGACAGTCAGGATGAATTGATAGGAAAAGTGAAATTCGCCGCATTGGACGTGGAACAAACCAATCAATTTCTGCGGGAAAAAACCGTTCTGGTTGAAAACGATTCTTTTTCGGTGATCAAGCAAATGGACGGAATGTTCGCGGCCATTCAACAGCAATTAAATGAGGTTCATGAAGCCAGAGGACAGGTGGAACAAATTCATCAAACTTTACAAGGACTGGAGCGATTATCCCAAGAACAATTGATACAAGCTCAAACCCAAGTGCAAGGCATTGATCAAAAAATGAATGATATCGTGGAAAAAGTACATAATGCCTTGAATTTAACAGATCGCTTTATGGAACTGTCCAATAATATTGGACGTATTGTCGAAACGATCAATCACATTGCCAAGCAGACCAATCTGTTGGCTCTCAACGCAGGGATTGAATCCGTAAGAGCTGGAGAATACGGTCGAGGTTTTACCGTAGTGGCCAATGAAATTCGTAAGCTGGCAGACCAAACGACCGTTGCGACAGAAGAAATCAGCAAAACTTTAGAAAAAATTAAAGAAAGTTCTGTTCTCGTTCAAAATGCGATTCAAGACAGCAGCCAAGAAGTCAAAAAAGGAGCAGACTTTATTCACAATGTACAGGAAGTGTTGGAATCCATGTCACAAGCTGCCGCTTCCCATGAAGCCACAGAACAAATGAAGCAGATTATCAATAACATTGCCGTCATTAATGAGCGAAATGCCCATACCGTCGAAAGCGTTGACGAATCGACCAAAAAAATGGTGAACTTAATCCAAGATGCACGATTCGCTTCTGAACAAAGTTCACTAGTCGTGTCTACCCTCAGAAGTTTAGTCGACAAATTCAACTTAACAGCAGAACAAACTGTCAAAAACAACGGAATCGATCATTCTCCTTCATGAACGAAATCGAGTAGGAGGGAGCGATTAACTCCCGTCCTCTCACACCACCGTACGTACGGTTCCGTATACGGCGGTTCAATTAAGATAATTGACGCAAGTCTTTATAACTTCCGTGAATAGCTGTTCTCTTTATGCCAGTGGTCACTCCACCCTCCAAGAGGTCTCCCACGGGATTCACCGCTTCCTCCCTCAAGTGAGGTACTACGTTTTCTGTGTTCATCATGACTCACTGAATACCAAGGGCTATTCTCTCTTAATTGTTCGGTCCTTCTTAGTTGTTCTAGACCAACTAATACTATGACCTCTGCTGACTTCTGACGGTTCAGCTACTTATCACTAAGTAGGTTATGAAGAGTACTTCACATATCCGCCAGACCTCCCCGGGTAAGTACATGCACTTTCACACCATCTATCCGCCTCATTTACTCGATATGACCTTCGACAGAAAGAGCTTTGTTTTGTTATGCAAACTCACTCAATCATACCTAGCCTTATATGAGGTTCGTGTTCCTCGGACCGGTGTTTTGCCTCCAGCTTCCTTCAGATTCCGCGTCACCACGGACACCCTTGCTCTTGGCTAACCTCTACTTCTGTCTTCGGGGTTCGGGACTTACACCCTATAGTTCATGTACATGCCGGGCGCACATAAAAAAGCCTTCCACTTTGCGATGGAAGGCTTTTTTATGATTGCGAAAATCAGAAAGCAATCGATACAAATTTGGTTTCCAAAAATTCTTCCATACCGTGGTGGCCGCCTTCACGTCCGAGACCGCTTTGCTTAAAGCCGCCAAAAGGAGCTTGGGCAACAGACGGAAGACCGTCATTTAAGCCAACGATGCCATACTCAAGTTGTTCCGTTATTTGAATGGCTTTGCTGATGTTTTCTGTAAAGACGTAAGCTGCTAAGCCGTAAGGAGTGTCATTTGCTCTTTGGATGACTTCCTCAATATTTTGGAACGTGGTGATAGGAGCGAGCGGACCAAATGTTTCTTCATTCATACAAAGCATTTCATCCGTGACATTTGTGATCACTGTCGGTTCAAAGAAGAATCCTTTGTACTGATCCGCTTTTTTGCCGCCGATCACCACTTTCCCGCCTTTTTCCACCGCATCTTCAATATGTCTTTCTACTTTTTTCACAGCGTTTTCATCAATCAGCGGGCCAATTTCGACTCCTTGATCCAATCCATTGCCCATTTTTAATTGTTGAACGGCCTCTGCCATTTTTTGAGTAAAAGATTCCACAATCTTTTCATGAACATAAATTCGGTTGGCACATACGCACGTTTGTCCGGCATTTCTAAATTTGGAGGCAATAGCTCCCGCAACCGCCTTCTCGATATTCGCGTCGTCCAATACAATAAAAGGAGCTTGACCTCCTAATTCAAGCGATACTTTTTTCACCGTATCAGCCGCACCACGCATCAAAATCTTTCCAACTTCCGTCGAACCCGTGAAAGTGATTTTTCTAACCCGCTCATCCGCCAGCCATGTTTCGCCAATTTCTTGCGGATTTCCTGTAATAATATTCAGAACGCCTTTCGGTATGCCTGCTTTTTCGGCTAATTCTGCTAATTTAAACGCTGTAAGAGGCGTCTGCTCAGCAGGCTTAACGACAACTGTACAGCCTGCCGCCAATGCCGGAGCCACTTTTCTTGTAATCATAGCAGCCGGAAAATTCCAAGGCGTGATGACTGCCACAACCCCAACCGGCTGTTTTAGCACTAAAATTCGTTTATTTTCGTGAGAAGCTGGAATCGTCTCCCCGTAAATACGTTTTCCTTCTTCCGCATACCAAGAAATGAAACTGTTTGCATAATCTACTTCCCCGATGGCTTCTTTTAACGGCTTCCCTTGTTCTCTAGTCATGATCTCGCCAATTTCTTCTTTATGTTCATCAATTAATTGATGCCATTTATACAACAAAGCGCTTCTTTCGCCTGCTGTTTTTTTGGACCATGACAAAAAAGCATTATATGCGGCGTCCACCGCTTTCTTCGCTTCCTCTTTCCCGCCATTTGGCACGGCCGCAATCACTTCTCCATTTGCCGGGTTGATCACATCAAATGTAGGCAATTCCGTTCCGGTCCATTCACCGTCGATAAACATGGGTGCAACCTTCATCCTTGATTCCTCCTATCCCTATCATTCCGATTTTTGCAAGCGGCTTCAAATTAGTCGCATCGAAATCATGACATCCATCATATCAGGTAATCCATGTATTCCATATTCATTTCTTTTAGATTTTTTCGAAAATTAAAAGAAAAATATTTTCATTCATAAACAACCATTGTGTCAAGCAAAACAAAGTTCCTTCATTCATCGGTCCCTGTCTTAACAGTCTTGATGAACGTTTTACAGAAGATATTCCTGCTGTATCTTAGAGGAGGTATGGTTTCAAAAGAAAATTCACCGTAAACATGTAAAAACAAAAATCTTTATAACTGCCGAATTTCTTTACCACCTCCTTTAATCTTCTCTTTTTATCATAACACTGTAAGTTTCCATTTGGTGATTTTTTGTACTGAGAGGCGGTATAAAACAGATTCAATCTGCTGCTTCCTGTGAACGGAAATCCGATTGCTTTCATTATAACGTAGAGGCTGCCGACTTTATCGACAGCCAAAACATCTGAAACATTCATATTGTGATCTTACTATTTTTTTGGTTGAACTTTTCCTGTCCATTCCAACATGCCGCCAATCATATTGCGGACTTTGTATCCTTGCTCTTGCAAGTAATGGCAAACATTTTCGCTGCGACGTCCGGAGCGGCATATAAAAATATATTCCTTTTGTTTGTCCAGCTGATCAAGAGAATTTGGAATTTCTCCCATTGGGATGTGTTTGGCTTCGGATATCATTCCTTCTTGTACTTCTTCTTCTTCACGAACGTCAATTAAATTGAGTTTTTCGCCCTTTTCCAGCTTTTCTTTCAATTCCTCCGGTGTAATGATTGGAATTTCTTGCATCCTGCCATCTCCTTCTGAATCAATATAATGATCTGTTGCAATGGTTTAGAGAACGGAGTTTCTGCTCAAAATTTTGGACAGTCGACGTTCTTTTTCGCACTATTCATTTGTCCCCGCCATAATGCCGTGAGTTAAGCGGACGGGGACACAACACCGGTTAATTGGCTACGATATTCACCAATTTACCCGGCACCGTAATCACTTTTCGAATCGTTTTTCCGGACAACTGTTCTTGAATCTTTTCATCGGCGAGAACGAGTTTTTCCATTTCCTCTTTGCTCGCATCCTTGGCGATGGTCCGTTTCGCGCGTACCTTGCCATTGATTTGAATGACAATTTCCACTTCGTCATCCACTAGCTTTGATTCATCGTAAGTAGGCCATGGTTCGTACGCAATAGTGTCACTGTGTCCCAATTTTTCCCACAGTTCTTCCGCAATATGAGGGGTGATCGGAGACAACAGTTTTACAAAGCCTTCAGCAAATGGTTTTGGCAAATAGTCGGCTTTATACGCTTCGTTGACAAACACCATTAATTGCGAGATCGCCGTATTAAAATGGAGCTGTTCATAATCCTCCGTCACTTTCTTAACCGTTTGATGATACACTTTTTCAAGCGCATTTCCTTCTTCTTTGATCTTGCTGCTTAGCTGACCGTTTTCATCCACAAACAGTCTCCAAACACGGTCAAGGAAACGACGCGCCCCGTCAAGTCCGGTTGTACTCCATGAAATGGAGGCATCTAAAGGTCCCATAAACATTTCATAAAGACGCAACGTATCAGCGCCATGACTTTCAACGATTTCATCCGGATTGACGACATTCCCGCGCGATTTGCTCATTTTTTCATTATTTTCACCAAGAATCATTCCTTGGTTATATAACTTTTGGAACGGTTCTTTCGTCGGCACTACTCCGATGTCGTATAAGAATTTATGCCAGAAACGAGCATAAAGAAGATGGAGAACTGCGTGCTCCGCTCCGCCGATATAAATGTCAACAGGAAGCCATTCCTTTAATTTTTCAGGATCAGCCAATGCTTTTGGATTATGCGGATCTATATATCTTAAAAAGTACCAGCAGCTTCCGGCCCATTGAGGCATTGTGTTCGTTTCTCTGCGTCCTTTTTTGCCGGTTTTCGGATCCACTACATTAACCCATTCTTCGATATTGGCCAGTGGCGATTCCCCTGTTCCGCTCGGTTTAACTTCTTTTGTTTTTGGAAGCATAAGCGGCAATTCCTCTTCCGGAACCGGAGTCATCGTTCCGTCTTCCCAATGGATGATCGGAATAGGTTCTCCCCAATAACGTTGGCGGCTGAACAGCCAGTCGCGCAGACGGTATGTTACTTTTTTGGATCCGACCCCTTTTTCTTCCAGCCATTCGATCATTTTGGCAATGGCTTCTTCTTTATTTAATCCGTTCAAGAAATCGGAATTGACATGCACACCATCGCCGGTGTAGGCTTCTTTGTTCACATCTCCGCCGGCGACTACTTCTTTAATCGGCAGTCCAAATTTTTTAGCGAACTCGAAGTCCCTTTCGTCGTGGGCAGGAACGGCCATAATCGCTCCTGTTCCGTAGCTCATCAGTACATAATCGGCAATCCAAATCGGCATCTTTTCATTTGTAACAGGGTTGATCGCATAAGCGCCAGTAAATACACCCGTTTTTTCTTTTGCCAAATCGGTACGTTCCAAATCGCTTTTTGATTGAATTTGTTCTAAATAGCGTTCAACCGCTGCTTTTTGTTCCGCTGTCGTAATTTTTTCCACTAACGGATGCTCAGGGGCCAAAACAGTATAAGTGGCTCCAAACAAAGTATCCGGTCTTGTTGTGAAAACAGTGAATGTTTCATCATGGCCATCGACTTGGAAACGAACTTCTGCCCCTTCTGAGCGGCCGATCCAGTTTCTTTGCATCTCTTTAATGCTTTCAGGCCAATCCAATTCTTCCAAATCTTCCAAAAGTCGATCAGCATAAGCTGTAATTTTTAATACCCATTGTTTCATCGGGCGGCGAATAACCGGATAACCACCACGTTCACTTTTGCCATCAATGACTTCTTCGTTGGCCAGAACAGTGCCAAGAGCCGGGCACCAGTTGACCGGAACTTCATCTATGTAAGCAAGACCTTTTTCATACAATTTTAAAAAGATCCATTGCGTCCATTTATAATATTCGGGATCGGTAGTATTAATCTCTCTATCCCAATCGTATGAAAATCCTAATGATTTGATTTGACGTTTAAAATTGGCAATGTTTTTTTCCGTGAATTCCGCAGGATCGTTGCCGGTATCAAGGGCATACTGTTCCGCCGGCAATCCAAATGCATCCCACCCCATCGGATGGAGAACATTATACCCTTGCATCCTCTTCATTCGGGCAAGAATATCGGTTGCTGTATATCCTTCCGGGTGACCGACATGAAGTCCGGCGCCGGATGGGTATGGAAACATGTCTAATGCATAAAATTTTGGCTTGTCCGGATCTTCCGTCGTTCGGAATGTCTTATGTTCTTCCCAGTATTTTTGCCATTTCGATTCGATTTTTTTATGGTCAAAACTCATGTAACTGATCTCCTCCTTTGCTTTCATCGATATTGGTATATCAAAACAGGGAAAATAGAAAAAAACTCCCGTCCCCCAGTTTGGGACGAGAGATGCTTTCGCTCCCGCGGTACCACCCACATTAGTGCACAAGGCACTCAGCTCGATTCCTTAACGTGGAAGGACGGCAAACGCTACTCATCTTTCACGTCTGCAACTCTAAGGCGAGTTCATGGCAGACCCGGTTGACTTGCACCTTCCGTCAACTCTCTAAATCGGGAGTTTATGCCACTACTGCTCCTTATCATCGTTTTTTACCCATCATTTTAGTATAAGATTATTTTAGACAAATTTAAACAAACTTTCAAGTCTGTTTCAAAGAAGGGCATGGAATCAAACAGCTATGTAGCTACATGGTTATTGCTCCAGAACCAATAAAACGAAATGGTTTGATATTTTCCATAAACTAAAGAATTCAGAGAAACTATATCCGGATAAATACAATAATTTCTAACTTATTAACTAGACAGTTACTGGTAAATAACCGGCTATCAGCAGCTACATAACTGTTATACATTTTCGTTTTCTCATGATTTTTATCAATTCGTTCCGTAACAGGAAACGATAACATTCGATGTGTTGACTGCCTTTATCAATACTCGATATTTAGTTGAGGAGCTTTTTGTCTTAGTGGTAATTTTATAAGGTGTATTCCAGTAGGTTAAGTGATAACCATAGCCAGTCGTAAATTTCCAAGATCCGCCATCCAGGTATTGAAGATAAACATATACGTCTCCAGTGGTGTTTTTCACACTCACTTCATGCACGATGTTAGGATAAGAAGTCGTACAAGGACTACTGCCTGCATAAGAACCGGCAGAAAGGGTATTGTTAAAAGTTGTAGTAGCTGCAAATGTTTCAGACACAGAAGCAAATACTAATATAAGCGCAAAAATTGGAACAAGAATGAAAAATAGCCATCTCTTCATTACTCCTTGAGACAACTCCAAATTCATTTTTTATCTTCTCCCTTCATTAATAATGGTTAAAACCAACAGTACACACTCTTAAGTTAGAATGCTTTTATTTTATTCTGAATTTTCAGTCTATAAAACAAACCAATTTCCCAATAATGAAGTACGAAAATCTTAAGCCTAACTTTACTGCGACTAATGTCTCAATCATCCAAAAGCCATCATCTCATTTGTCTAATAAACAACAGAAGCAGTCCCAAAAAAGGACTTAAACTCTGTCCTTTTTGAGACTGCTTCCAATAAACTTACGATTTTGATTTCACAGGTTGGCTGTTGCGGGCATTCTGTTTTTTTGTTTTTTCGATTGTGCTGTATTCATTCGCTATTTCATAATGCTCCGGATTCGTTCCATTTTTGGTTTTTTGCTCGGGATTTTGTCGTTTGGATCTTTTTTTCACATCAGTTCCCCCTAACGATCGTGGTTAAGCAAAATCATTTTGTTTTGCATATCTTGTATCTGCAGCCTTTTACGGTAAAGCTGTTCCCTTTGTTGCGGATTGGCACTGTTATAAAGCTGCAGCCATTCATTGTAAAGATTCTCCAGTTCTTGCATGGCTTCACGATATTCGACATCATGATAATGCCCCTGCAAAGCCCCTTCCTGATATTGCTCTTGGGCTTTTAAAATTACATTTTCGCAAGTCTGAAGAAAATGATCGATGGAGTCTCTCGTAGCCATGATTTTGCCTCCTTGACAAATTGAAGCGATTTTAGCCGCCTCTTAAATAGTTTTTTCCACATTTCATCCTTTATAGTTGGTAAAGTTCGGTTGACATGTTTTTTAAAAAATCGTGATTTTTCAATCTTCTCAGCCAACTGCATTCCCTTTTAAAAATGGAATCTTTATTTACTTTTACGTGACATTATTGTTCTATTGGAATGTATTCGCTCTTCATGATAAAATTTGAACGTTAGGAGGAATGCAAATGGAAAACCCTTTTCCATACAGCAACAATGACAAACGTTATCACACCTGGAATTATCACTTACGTCAGGTGTTTGGCCATAAAGTATTTAAAGTTGCTTTAGACGGCGGTTTTGATTGTCCAAATCGGGACGGCACCGTCGCATACGGCGGCTGTACATTTTGCAGTGCGGCTGGTTCCGGAGATTTTGCAGGCGACCGCGCCGACGATTTGGAAACACAGTTTCATAAAATAAAGGCAAAAATGCATCAGAAATGGAAAGATGCAAAATACATGGCTTATTTTCAAGCGTTTACCAACACTCACGCACCCGTAGAAGTATTAAGGAAAAAATATGAAACGGTCTTAAAACAAGAAGGAGTAGTAGGATTGTCGATTGCCACACGTCCGGACTGCCTTCCCGACGATGTAGTGGACTATTTGGCAGAGTTGAATGAAAGAACTTACTTATGGGTCGAGCTAGGATTGCAAACCGTCCATGAAAAAACCGCTCAATTGATTAATCGTGCGCATGATTTTGACTGTTATGTAGAAGGAGTAGAAAAGCTTCGCCGACACGGCATCAGAGTTTGTTCCCACATTATTAATGGTTTGCCGTTGGAAACATATGACATGATGATGGAAACCGCTGAAGCTGTCGCCAAATTGGACGTTCAAGGGATTAAAATCCATCTTCTTCATTTGTTAAAAGGAACACCGATGGTCAAACAATATGAAAAGGGAATGTTGAAATTTCTATCCTTTGATGAATACGTTCAACTAGTGTGCGATCAATTAGAAATTCTGCCCCCTGAAATGATCATTCACCGTATTACCGGCGACGGTCCGATCGATTTGATGGTCGGTCCGATGTGGAGCGTCAATAAATGGGAAGTTTTAAACGCCATTGACGATGAACTGAAGCGCCGAAACAGCTGGCAAGGAAAATTTTTCAAAAAAGCCAAAGTCCATTCATGATGAACAGCAGGTGAAATCAATGATATTAGAAGGAATTTTGCCTTATGCGCGGACGCTTTTGGAAAAAGCAGTGACGCCAGGAGATGCTGTCGTAGATGCCACCATGGGCAACGGGCATGATACGGTATTCCTTGCCAATTTAGTAGGGGAAAAGGGGACAGTATTTGCTTTTGATGTCCAAACAGAAGCGTTGAAAAAAACAAAAGAACGTTTGGAGCAGCATCAACTGACTGATCGAGTCGTCCTCTATCATAGAGGACATGAAGAACTAATCCGAACAATTCCCGAAAAGTTTCACGGAAAAATTACCGCGGCGATTTTCAATCTCGGATATTTACCCGGAAGCGACAAATCGATCGTCACCAAACCGGAAACGACTAAAGAAGCGGTCGAACAATTGCTCGAAATCATGGCTCCTGGAGGCGTCATTGTGTTGGTTGTCTATCACGGCCATGAAGAAGGAAAAAGAGAAAAAGACGAACTTTGTTCTTTTGTCCGCAGCATTGATCAATCCATCGCTCATGTGCTGCTTTACCAATTTATCAATCAAATTAACGATCCGCCGTTTATTATTGCCTTGGAAAAAAGGAATGACATCTTCGGCGAGATTGAAAGATAAAAAAGGCAACTGGCTGATAAACCAGTTGCTTTTTCTTTTTCATTCAGATTGGCTTTTACTTAAGCACTTCTTCCGCAATCAGTTCATAAGAGCGCAAACGGTCTTCAAAGCTGTAAGTGATGGACACCAACACAATTTCTTCCGTTTCATATAATTCACTTAAGCGCAAGAGTTGATCGTGGACCTGTTTCGGATCACCGATAATCATCCGTTTTCGATTCTCCTGAACGATCTTTCGTTCCAATGAATCGTACGAATATTGAGCGGCTTTTTCCGGGCTTATAGTCCCGTTAAGTGTCGTTCCCCGTTCCAGCATAAGTAAAGTTAAGTCTAAACTTGAAGCAATTCGTTCCGCCTCTTCTTCTGTTTCTCCGCAAATGGCAAAAACCGCTACCATATTTTTAGGCTCGCTTAAATACTTGGACGGTCGGAACTGACGGCGATACTCTTTTGTAAACTCCGGACCTCCCTCCCCATTGATAAACTGGGCAAATGTATAGGGCAGTCCTTTTTGAGCAGCCAGTTCTGCGCTGGAAAGGCTGGAACCAAGCATCCAAACTTCAGGAACAGTCTGTGTAACAGGAGAAGCTTTCAATCCGTAATACGGATGACTTTCATCCAGCGCATCGTATAGATAGGTGAGCAGTTCATCAATTTGTTCGGAATAACGGTCAACTTTGCGGTACTGGCCGTTGTTTAACGCCAGCGTGGCTCTCGGCATTCCACCGGGGGCACGTCCTATTCCTAAATCGATTCGTTTCGGATTCAGCGCTTCTAAAACACGAAAATTTTCCGCCACTTTAAACGGACTGTAATGAGTGAGCATTACCCCGCCGGAACCTAGCCGGATTTTTTTCGTTTTGGCTGCCAGATAGGATATCAACACTTCCGGTGAAGATCCTGCTAAAGTGGTTGAATCATGGTGTTCAGAAACCCAAAAACGCTCATATCCCAATTTTTCTACATGCTGAGCCAATTTCACTGTTTTGGAGAGTGCTTCTTCCGCCGTCATTCCTTCTGAAATGGGCGACTGATCTAAAACACTTAATTTTAAAGCCACTTCTTTACATCCCCTTATTGAAAACTTTGGTTTGATTGTTTCATTATTCACTATGAGCGGCTAAATGTCTAATAAATTGCTCTTCCTTAACGTCACCAATACTTTCGGAAACATTCCATGAATGAACGAACGGATGAAAAACGGCTCTTTTTGTATGTTTCTGTCCAAACAGAAAAAGGTTATTTGGACACATGCTGACGAAATTTTCGATACATTCTGCCGTTATAATAGAAAAAGTAGCTGGTCGAACCTCCAAAACGGATAATTTTCTTCGCTAAAGACTGAACATCCTTTTGTTGGTTGACTTTATCCTCCGATAAATAAATGCCAAGGAGCCCCCTGTTGATCAATTGATGAAATTTGGCATGAGGCAAATGTTTCGTGCTGCTATCCGCTTTTTGAATAAAATATTGAAAGCGGGACAAAAGCTCTTCTTGACTGTCATAATAAAAGCAAAAATTTAAATCTCCGCCTTTCCGGTCCTCTTCCTGATCAATAAAATAATCCAATAAAATGTGAAGACCTTGGATATACGGAAAATAGGCTTCTCGAATCATGGACGCATATTCCGGCTTGAAATCGTCTCTAAATGCATAAGAAACTAAACAAAAAATGCCCAAAGTGGAACCTGAACAAGCCGAAAACTCAAACCATTCCATCTTCGGAAGCTGATCTTTATAACGAGAAAACCATTTTTTTAATCGTTCTTCTCTTTCTTCCACACAAACATGCTTATGTATTTGGAGATCGCAATAATATCGGCAAAGTTCAAGCAAGTAGGAGGATATAGCCGGATAATGATTGATTTTTTGCAAGACTGACTGGCATGTGCCGACTAATTCCCGTAAATAGCCGCCATCTTCCTGCTCGTTTCGAAATCGGTAATAAGGGCGAAAAGGAGCTCCTACCGTTAACGCATCTATCATCGATTCGTGAAGGGCAGCAAAATCTTTTGGATCAAGAGAAGTGCTCCGGTCGCATAAATTGTCCAAGTAATCGCTGATCGTCTGGTAAGCGACAATAAACTTTACAGCTTCTCCGAAATGTTCGCCGGACAGCAGCGCTAAAATCGAACCGCCTTCACAATGAAACGTTTTATGTTCGATACTGGCAAGTGCTTGTTTTTTCAATTCTTGATCAGGTATCGAGTTCGCCTTTTGTTTCCATTTGTTTAATTCTTTATGAACAGTTGGAAATACTTTACGATAAGCCTGCCCCATTAATGAAAATGGATGGGTGGGGATGGTCAATATTCTCACCTCTTTTAATCAACCACATAGCCAATGGAACGCAAGCAATTTTCGACAAAACTCTTCGTATATGCGAAAACCTCTTCTCTTTCCGGCTCATTAAAAATTTCATGGTACAGTTTCGGCCACTCTTTGAAATGCATTTCTGAAAGAGACAATTGCTGAAACCACTTTTTCACTTCATTCTTATCTACAATTTTATCATCTCCTGCTTGCATGACCAAAAATGGAACATCAGGCATTTTCGAAACATTTGTGAACGCAAGCTTTACAGCCTGTATCATTTCCCTGTACCAGCGGACTGACACCTTTGTCACGTACAACGTATCGTTTAAATCAATTTCACGTACTTCTTTATTCCTCGTCGCCATTTCAATCGATAATCCCGTTGCAAATTTAACGGAAGGCACCAGGGAATTTAAACCATAGGAAAGAACATCAAGAATTTTTGGCGGCGTGTGCAGAAGCCCTAAACAAGGCGAAGACAAGATCACCCCGGCCAGTTTGACTCGCTCTTCCTGCAATAGACGGATGGCAACAAGCCCTCCTAAACTATGTCCAAGCAAGAATATAGGCAAATCAAATTGGTAGGCAGCCTGTATCCACTCTTTCACTGCCGATATGTATTCATCAAAACGCTCAATATGGCCGCGCTTAGACCTGGATGTCGTTCCTTGCCCGGGCAAATCGCCCATTACTACATGAAAACCGGAATTTCTCCACATTTCAATGAGCCATCCATATCTGCCATGATGTTCAAAAGCGCCGTGAATCATGACAATGACGCCCTTTCCTTGTCCATCCTCGGGATCCCATTTCCACATGTTGATCAACCTCGCTTTTTTACAGATCTAGAGGTCCCTTTTGCCTCCGTTTCTTGTTCCTTTCATGCTCTCTAAACGGCTTCGTTGATAAATACCGACACTTCGCTTATAGAATCCAAGTTTTTTCAAACAGTGTCGACTCTTATCCATTACGGCCACTTGCTGAGATAGATTTTCTCCAACGTTCACATCATGTAGCAAAAATACAGATTTGGCAAGGAAGATACACACCACATTATACAAATCTTCTAAAATTCGATAGAATAAGGTAGAAGGAGCAATGAAAGGAGCCAAGAACGGTCATGATCTATCCTTATCACGAAAAAACGCCGAAAATCGCTGATTCTGCCTTTATCGCTGATTATGTCACCATTACGGGAGATGTTGAAATTGGCGAAGAATCCAGCGTTTGGTTCAACACCGTCATCAGAGGAGACGTTGCACCAACGATCATCGGTAAAAAAGTCAATATTCAAGACAACTCCGTACTTCATCAAAGTCCAAATAATCCATTAATATTGGAAGATGAAGTGACAATCGGCCATCAAGTGATTTTGCACAGTTGCATCATTCGTAAAAAGGCTCTTATCGGTATGGGTTCTATTATACTCGACCGCGCTGAAATTGGAGAAGGGGCTTTTATCGGAGCCGGCAGCCTTGTACCGCCGGGAAAAGTCATCCCTCCACACTCAATGGCTTTCGGACGGCCAGCCAAAGTCATCCGTCCCATAAATGAACATGATAAAAGCGAAATGGAACGAATTGTCCGGGAGTATGCCGAAAAAGCTCAGTATTATAAGCAGCTGCAAAATCAAAAGGATTAGTAGTATGTCCAAAAACCATTATCCCATTCCTGCCATCCACTTTCCAAGCAGGATCATGCGCCGGTATTGATTCAAACATCCATTTTGTTTTCCATCCGGTGCTCTCAAAAATGTTTTAGGTGGTGCTGAATGAATTTTACTTTCATGATTTTATTCTTTTTTCTCATTAGTTTAGGAATCCTTCTTCTTTTTATCATAAGATATTTCCGCGACAAATGGAAACCGGCCGTTTTAATAGCGTTGCTTTTTTTCTTGTTTCTTTCAGTCTTTTTCCGGGATGAAGTCAAATATTCGATTCCGTTCCAAAAATCGCTTATAGCATTTCATCATTGGACTCATTATTCTACAGTCAAAGTAAAAGAGAGCGTTTTGCTTGATTCCCCTCTCATTTCTCAATTGCCGGAACTGCCACGGGGATGCGAAGTGACAAGCTTGGCCATGCTCCTTCAATCAGCAGGCGTCTCCGTCGATAAAATGGAACTGGCCAAAGAAGTGAAAAAGAACCCTGCCACTTATCGAGTGGAGAATGGACTTATTTTTTTCGGCGACCCTGACAACGGATTTGTCGGCGATATGTATACGCTTTCTAAACCCGGACTGGGAGTTTATCATAAGCCCATTTTGGAACTGGCCAATAAATATTTGCCAGAAGGCAAGAAGGCATTAGATTTGACAGGAGCGGATTTTGAAGAATTAAAAGTCCATCTTTCCGACGGCCGCCCAGTTTGGGTTATCATCAATACCACTTACAATAAGCTGCCGGACAGCGCGTTTCAAACTTGGCATACGGAGAGCGGAAAAATAAAAATTACTTATAAAGAACACTCGGTATTAGTCACCGGTTATGACGATCAGTATGTGTATTTTAACGATCCACTAACCAATGTAAAAAATCAAAAAGCACCCATTGACTCCTTTGAAAAAGCATGGGTGCAAATGGGGAGACAGGCCATTACCTATCTCCCCTAGTTTTTTACCCATTATTACACAAGCTGCATTTCCCGTTGTTTTTGTGTTTGAAATTCATATTTGCCTTCTACATATACAGCATGCCAAATCATAAAAATAAGAACGGTCCAAATTTTACGGCTGTTATCTTTCTTCCCTTGGCAATGTTCTTCCAGTAAATCTAATACATATTGCTTGTTAATAAGATGCCCCGTTTCGCTTTCTTTAATAATGGTCACAGCCCAATCATGCATTTCTGCTTTCAGCCAATGGCGAATTGGCACCGGGAATCCCAGTTTCTTTCTATTTAATACATGATCAGGGACAATTCCTTCTGCAGCTTTTCGAAGGATGTATTTGGTCGTGCCATGAGCGGTTTTATAGCGCGTTGGAATTTTGGACGCCACTTCAAATACTTCTTTATCAAGGAATGGAACGCGCAATTCCAAAGAATGGGCCATTGTCATTTTATCTGCCTTTAACAAAATGTCACCGCGCAGCCATGTATGAATATCAATATACTGCATGCGATCGACATCGTCATAACCGACCGTTTCTGCATAAAATGGCTTTGTAATGTTAGTATATTCAAGGCCGTCGCGATATTGTCGCAATAGTTTCCGTTTTTCCTCTTCTCCAAACATCTTCGCATTACCGATGTACCGTTCTTCCATCGGCGTAACTCCGCGTTCAATAAAGCTTTTCCCTTTCACACCATCAGGCAAAATGGAAGCCAACAATCGAAGCAATTTTTTCCCAACTTCCGGTATGTTTTGAAAAACAGCTAACGATTGCGGTTCACGATAAATATTATAGCCGCCGAAAAGTTCATCTGCTCCTTCTCCTGATAATACGACTGTTACATGTTTTCTTGCTTCGCGAGCTACGAAGTACAACGGAACACAAGCCGGATCGGCCAGCGGATCATCCATATGCCAAATAATCTTCGGCAGTTCTTTCATATATTCTTCCGGTGTGATCACGTAGCTAATATTTTCCACACCCAATTTTTCCGCTGTTTCTTTAGCCACATCAATTTCACTATATCCATCGCGTTCAAATCCGACAGAGAATGTTTTAATCTTTGGATGGTATTGCTTGGCAATCGCAGCAACAAAAGAAGAATCAATTCCCCCTGAAAGGAAGGATCCGACAGGCACATCGCTTCTCATGTGTACTTTTACAGAATCAAGAAGCGCCTCACGCACCATTTTCACATATTCGTCTTCTTCGCGGTAAATCGGTTGGAAAGCGGCTTTCCAATAACGGCGAATCGTCATGTTTTCGCCGACTTTTTTAATAAAATAGTGGCCAGGTTCCAATTTTTGAATTTCCGCATGCAATGTATCAGGTTCCGGAACGTATTGATACGTAAAATAATGTTGAGCGGCATTCGCATTTAAGCTGCTTTCTTCACTGGCAAGCAAAATGCTCTTCTTTTCGGAAGCAAAAAAAGTACGTCCTCCTTCTTCTTTATAAAAAAATGGTTTAATGCCGAACGGATCTCTTGCACCGAACAACACTTGTTCTTCTTTATCCCAGATCACAAAAGCGAACATACCGCGAAGCTTTTCTACAGCTTTTTCTTTTAGGCGGCTGTACAAAGCGACGATGGTTTCTGTGTCAGACGAAGTAGCAAATTCAACGCCTTCTTTTAAAAGTTCTTCCCGTAATTCCACATAATTGTAGATCTCGCCATTAAAAATAATCCAATATCGTTCATTTTCAAATGACAGCGGTTGGTTTCCGTTTTCAAGGTCAATAATACTTAAACGTCGAAATCCTAATTGAACGTGTTCATCTTGATAAAATCCATCATGATCAGGACCACGGTGATAAATGATATCGTTCATTAATTTAAATTGTTCTTCCGTTAATTTCGGATAATCTTTATGATCATAAACGCAACCGATAAAGCCGCACATGACTATCACCTTTCTGTAATTTAAGTTCACATTACTAGTTTAACGAAATTGTGAATCTTGGCAAGGAATTTATTTCATGAAAAATTTCCATTTCATTCCGGAAGTTTCAAAATCAAATCACTTCCAATACCTCAACAGGAAAAGCGTCCAAGTTCAAAAGTCGAATTTTTTATCAGTCCTTTTCTAGTTGTAGGAGAGTTTGCCTATTGGAATGTTGTATAAGTATCCCCTTTTTCACGATGATTCATCAATTGTACCATTTATTCTCCACTATAGATGGCCACAATATTTGGATTCATTAAATAATCTTCACGTTCAAATGAAAAAGGAGCTACAGCTAAAAGTGTAACTCCTGTACATTTGTCTATTGATTTAATGCTTGTTCGCGAAGCGTTTGGGCTTTATCTGTTTTTTCCCAAGGAAGGTCCAAATCGGTGCGTCCGAAATGGCCGTATGCAGCTGTTTGTTTGTAAATTGGGCGACGCAGATCAAGCATTTTGATAATTCCAGCTGGACGCAGGTCGAAGTTCTTTCTCACGACGTCTACCAATACATCTTCTGATACAGCTCCAGTTCCGAATGTATCGATGGAAATCGATACCGGCTGAGCTACCCCAATCGCATAAGCAAGCTGTACTTCACACTTTTCTGCCAGTCCAGCTGCCACAATATTTTTAGCTACATAGCGGGCAGCATAGGCTGCAGATCGGTCTACTTTCGTCGGATCTTTCCCGGAAAAAGCTCCTCCACCATGTCTTGCGTAGCCGCCGTAAGTGTCTACGATAATTTTCCGTCCCGTTAATCCGGCGTCACCTTGAGGTCCTCCAATAACAAAACGGCCGGTCGGATTGATGAAATATTTCGTTTCATCATCGATCAATTCTTTTGGAACAATTGGGTCAATAACATGTTCTTTAATGTCGCGCTGAATTTGCTCTAACGTGATTTCCGGATGATGTTGGGCCGAAATGACAATCGTATCGATGCGCACAGGCTTGTCGTTTTCATCATATTCAACCGTTACTTGCGTTTTTCCGTCCGGACGCAAGTAAGGAATAATCCCTTCTTTGCGCACTTTTGTCAACCGGCGGGATAAAGAATGGGCTAAAGAAATAGGAAGCGGCATTAATTCTTCCGTTTCATTGCAGGCAAATCCGAACATCAAACCTTGGTCGCCCGCGCCAATCGCTTCAATTTCTTCATCCGTCATCGATCCTTCTCTTGCTTCCAGGGCGCGGTCCACCCCTTGAGCAATGTCGGGAGATTGTTCATCGATAGACGTCAAGACACCGCAAGTATCTGCGTCAAAACCGTATTTCGCCCGGGTATAGCCAATATCCCGCACCGTTTGGCGTACAATTTTGGGAATATCCACATAAGAAGACGTCGTAATTTCTCCAGAAACCAGCACAAGCCCAGTTGTTACTGAAGTTTCAGCAGCCACCCTTGCATTCGGGTCTTTTTCGAGAATAGCATCGAGAATGGCATCAGAAATTTGGTCGCAAATTTTATCCGGATGCCCTTCGGTGACAGACTCTGAAGTGAAAAGACGGCGTTTTTTTGACATCAAAGTTCCTCCTATCGCAGTTTCGATCAATTCCATTTCCTTCTTTTAACCCGCCAGTTAAGGTCTTGACAACAGAGAAAGTAAGCCTTATCTTTTTGGGGTCAAAACATTTGAAAATGGATGTTCGCTTTATTTTTAAACGGTACTCGTTTCCTTTCGTAGTATGGTATGATTGCCCGTTTCCAAAGGACCGGCAATCTCAATGGTCCAGCGCCAAACTCAATCAAAAAGAAAAACCTTTCCCAAAAGAATGCAGAGGAAAGGTTTTTGGTTACATGCGCCTTTCACTCTTATCGTTCAAGGTATTTACACCTTGCATCAGGTTAGCACCTTTCTCACAAGCCCCTCGCGTCGCCGGTACGACATAAGAAGCATGTCCTTTTACCTGACGGCTTCAAAATCATCGCTTGTCGTTGAGAAGGTTGCCGGGTTTCATCGGGCCTGTCCCTCCGCCAACTCAGGATAAGAGTATCCGTTCAATGTTAAACTATAACGTAGAAACCAAACGGGTGTCAACAAAATTTTGTCTTTCCGTTGACGCAATGTTTTCTTCCTGAAATAGAAATAAATTCTATTTTAAACCCGTCGCAACAGACGGTTTAAACGGACTCATTAAAACCTGAACCAAAAAACTCTGAATCATATCCTGTTTCTCCCTTTTTTCTTCCTTTTATATAGTATAGAATAGGCATGCCAATTAAGGAAAAGATGAAAAAAAATAGACAAAAATTTACGATAAATAGTATAGACTAATCGAATAAAAGTGTTATACTATTTCTTAAGTGAACTCGAAAATAACATCTAAAAATAAAAACAAAAGGATGGTTATTATTTATGAATTCTGTCATTTCGAATGAAATTTTGGAATTAGTTAAGGGATCCAATGTCCATGTTCAATTATCTGTCCCACAACTGGTTGAAAAAGTCCTTTCCAGAAAAGAAGGCGTATTAACTGCTTCCGGCGCCGTTCGCGCTCAAACCGGAAAATATACCGGGAGATCACCAAAAGACAAATACATTGTAAAAGAGCCATCAACCAAAGACAAAATAGACTGGGGACCGGTGAACCAGCCGATTTCTCCAGAAGTTTTTGATAAATTATACCATAAAGTCATTCGTTACTTAAAAGAACAAGAAGAAATTTTCGTATTTAAAGGATTCGCCGGCGCCGATCCATCTCATCGCCTTCCGATTCAAGTAATCAATGAATACGCATGGCATAATCTTTTTGCCCATCAGCTTTTTATCCGTCCGACGGAAGAAGAATTAGCGGGTCATCAGGCGGAATTTACCATTCTTTCGGCCCCTAATTTTAAAGCTGATCCTGAAGTTGACGGAACGAGATCAGAAACTTTTATCATTATCTCTTTTGAACGCAAAGTCATATTGATTGGCGGGACTGAATACGCCGGAGAAATGAAGAAATCCATTTTTTCGATCATGAATTACCTCTTGCCGGAATCCGGCGTCTTATCGATGCACTGCTCGGCCAATGTCGGTTTTGAAGGAGACGTTGCTCTGTTCTTCGGGCTTTCCGGAACGGGAAAAACCACTTTATCCACAGACCCGAACCGCCGTTTAATAGGAGATGACGAGCACGGATGGTCATCTACAGGAGTCTTTAATATCGAGGGCGGCTGCTATGCAAAATGCATTGGGCTTTCCGAAGAAAAGGAACCGCAAATTTATCATGCGATCCGCTTTGGGTCCGTTCTTGAAAATGTAGTATTGGATGAAAATACTCGGATTCCGGATTATAACGACTCTTCCTTGACAGAAAATACTCGTGCCGCCTATCCAATTGACGCGATCGATAATATTGTCGTTCCTAGTATTGCAGGTCATCCAAGCACGATTATCTTTTTGACCGCAGACGCTTTCGGTGTTCTGCCCCCTATCAGCAAATTGACAAAAGAACAGGCCATGTACCATTTTCTAAGCGGATACACATCCAAATTAGCCGGTACGGAAAGGGGCGTTACCTCGCCTGAAGCAACATTCTCCACATGCTTTGGAGCGCCATTCTTGCCTCTTCCGGCTACACGATACGCAGAAATGCTCGGCGAAAAAATCGATGAACATAATGTGCAAGTCTATTTGGTCAATACCGGATGGACAGGCGGAGAATACGGCGTCGGATCCCGAATGAAACTATCCTATACACGTGCAATGGTTCAAGCCGCTTTAGAAGGCGAACTAGCTAATACCGAAACTCAGAAAGACGAAATTTTCGGGCTGGAGATCCCTCTTCATGTTCCGGGAGTGCCGGACGAAGTATTGCTGCCGAAAAAAACATGGCAGGATGAAAAAGCATATGAAGAAAAAGCACTGGAATTGGCAGCCCGCTTCCGCGAAAACTTTAAGAAATTTACCAATGTACCCGCAGAAATTGAAAAATTGGGTGGACCTATTCAATAAAGATCGGCCGTTTGAAAGATATCCAATAATACCGAGATCCAACGTCAAACATCCCCTTCCCCCGCAAGAATTTTCTTGCGGAAGAAGGGGATAGTTGCTTTTATGATCATTTTGGTCCATTTTTCCTTTCAAAATGCCCCATCACCAACACGGTCCATGCACTTCGTAGATCAGTTGGAAGATGTTTAAAAAATGATTAGAAATCGAGTAGGAGGGAGCGATTAACTCCCGTCCTCTCACACCACCGTACGTACGGTTCCGTATACGGCGGTTCAATTAAGATAATTGACGCAAGTCTTTATAACTTCCGTGAATAGCTGTTCTCTTTATGCCAGTGGTCACTCCACCCTCCAAGAGGTCTCCCACGGGATTCACCGCTTCCTCCCTCAAGTGAGGTACTACGTTTTCTGTGTTCATCATGACTCACTGAATACCAAGGGCTATTCTCTCTTAATTGTTCGGTCCTTCTTAGTTGTTCTAGACCAACTAATACTATGACCTCTGCTGACTTCTGACGGTTCAGCTACTTATCACTAAGTAGGTTATGAAGAGTACTTCACATATCCGCCAGACCTCCCCGGGTAAGTACATGCACTTTCACACCATCTATCCGCCTCATTTACTCGATATGACCTTCGACAGAAAGAGCTTTGTTTTGTTATGCAAACTCACTCAATCATACCTAGCCTTATATGAGGTTCGTGTTCCTCGGACCGGTGTTTTGCCTCCAGCTTCCTTCAGATTCCGCGTCACCACGGACACCCTTGCTCTTGGCTAACCTCTACTTCTGTCTTCGGGGTTCGGGACTTACACCCTATAGTTCATGTACATGCCGGGCGCACATAAAAAATAAGGGTGCTGTTGCGCAACCCCTTATTTTCTGCCTTTGAAAAGGTGAACAGTCTATTGATTTTTTCAGTTCGTGGAGTTTAAAGCAATAAGCCTGTATGTGATGAGAGTTTCCTGATTTTCCCACACTACTTTTTCAATCACAGCGGTACCTGAAATATCGCCATCCAACGTTTTTTTGACAGGAACAGGTACATGCAGCGGATAAAGACGATACCCTTTTTTTCTTAACTGAAATAGATTTCCTCCCACTCTTTCCTCATTTCCTTTTGTCACAATCATTGTATTCAGTTCCAGCGGCATTCCCATCGTTTATGCCCTCCCAATGAAAATATCGTTCTCTCCCTTATCCTATCACGACAGGACCTGATTTTTCATCCATTGACAAGAGGATGTCACCATTTTGCGGTTCATTGCGGGCGGAAAATAATGAGTGAAGTTCGGAAAATACCAAGTAGTCACACGTTTTCCCAATTCTTTCAGTCTTTTTTCCAAGCGGTAAGCGTGTTCAATTGATACATTTTGATCTTTTCCCCCGTGTATGATCAACACTGGACAACAAAGATTTTCTAAATGATAGATAGGTGTTCTCCACTTATATTCTTCTGGCACTTTTTTCGGACTTCCGCCGATCACCCTTTTCATCATCCTTCTTAAGTCCTTCCGCTCTTCATAAGTTAATTCCATATCTGTTACCCCGCCCCATGAAACGACCGAAGCAGCATCCCGTTTTTCAATCGCTGTCAGCAGTGCCATAACACCGCCGCGGGAAAAGCCGAAAATATGAATTCGGTTAGGATCCACCTTCGGATTTCTTTTTAACAATTCAAAACCGGAAAAAGCATCTTCACGATCTTTTCCCGCGAAATCTTCATTTCCTTCTCCTCCTTGATTTCCCCTGTAAAAAGGTGCAAATACAACAAATCCTTCCGAAGCAAATTGCGCGATTCGGGCCGGTCGAACCATACCGACGCTTTTGATCCCGCCCCGCAAGTATAATAATCCATCATACAGACCTTCTTTTTTCGGCACCGCAAGCAACCCTTTCACCCTTAAACCGCTTGACCAATAGGTAATCATAAAAAGATTCACATTTGGACTAGGAGAAGGAAAAACATATCGTTCAATGATCTGACCATCTTGCACGTTACCACCACCTTTCCCGTTCTCTTGCTTGCAGCCGTTTTTTGTTCAACTCCAAGAATTTGTTTCCACGATCCTATGTACTTTGTACTAAAACTGATAAATTACTGTTTTTTGGAAATTGAGGCAAAAAACGGCACATCCTATTCGTTCATTTTACAGCTTTTCCTGTAACGCGTTTCAAAATGGGCGTTCACACATTTTTTGCCGTCATCATAAAATAGGATGAATCAAACGTACTATAAAATGACTAAAGGAGGCATTGTCCATGTCGAGTACGTTTAAAATGTCGTTTTCCATTCTCTTTGCTGCCGTGTTAATCATTGGGTTAAGTGCTTGCCAATCGAATGAAACAACTCAAAAAACAGAAAAAATAAGAGTTGCAGAAGTGACACGATCAGTTTTCTATGCCCCCCAATACGTTGCGCTCGCCAAAGGCTTTTTTAAAAAAGAAGGATTGGACGTACAGTTAAAAACCACTTGGGGCGGCGACAAAACGATGACCGCTCTGTTGTCGGGCGGTACAGATATCGGGCTTGTAGGCTCGGAAACATCGATTTATGTCTATACTCGCGGCTCTAAAAATCCAGTTATTAATTTTGCTCAATTGACCCAAACAGACGGAACGTTCCTCATTTCCAGGAAGAAGATAGATCACTTTACATGGAGCCAATTAAAAGACTCCCGTTTTCTCGGGCAACGTAAAGGCGGTATGCCGCAAATGGTCGGAGAATACGTGTTAAAGAAAAACGGAATTGACCCGCATAAAGATCTCCATCTGATACAAAATATCGACTATGCCAACATCCCGAACGCATTCGCTTCCGGCACCGGAGACTTCGTACAATTATTTGAACCTCAAGCCTCCATTTTTGAAAAAGAAGGAAAAGGATACATCGTCGCTTCGTTCGGAAAAGAATCAGGCCATGTTCCGTATACTTCTTACATGGCGACAAAAAGCTATATGGAATCTCACCAATCTGCTGTTTCTAAATTTACCCGTGCCATCTACCAAGCTCAGCAATGGGTCGCTGACCATAACTCGAAAGAAATTGCGCAAGTCATCCACCCTTATTTTAAAGATACGGATACCGATATGCTCGCGAAAGCGATTGATCGGTATAAAAATCAAGGAACTTATGCAACTGATCCAATACTCGATCCAAAAGAATGGAATCATTTGCAATCGATCATGAAGGAAGCCGGTGAACTTCCTAAGCAAGTAGATTACAAAACTCTTGTAAACACTTCATTTGCCGAGAAAGCCATAAAAGATTAAGGAGGGGCTATTCTTGAGTTTCGTCGAAATCGATCATGTCTCTCATACTTACTTTACCCCCGAAGCAGCTTTCGAAGCTGTTCATAATATTCAAATGACCGTGGAGGAAGGCGAATTTATTTCTTTATTAGGGCCGAGCGGCTGCGGGAAAACAACCCTCCTATCGCTCATCGCAGGACTGATGACCCCGACGTATGGAACGATTTATGTGGACGGACAACATCCAAAAAATTTAAAAAATACCATCGGTTATATGCTTCAGCAAGATTACTTATTTCCTTGGAAAACCATTGAACAAAACGTTCTGCTCGGCTTAAAAGTAATGAAACAATTAAACGAAACGAGTAAAGCAAACGCCCTATCCCTTTTGGAGCAAATGGGATTAAAAAACGTTCGCAATCAAACACCTCGGCAGCTGTCGGGGGGAATGCGGCAAAGAGTGGCACTAGTCCGAACATTGGCAGTCAATCCGAAACTGCTGTTATTAGATGAACCTTTTTCTGCCTTAGATTATCAAACAAAACTGAAGCTTGAGGATTTAGTTTTCCAAACGCTAAAGTCTTTTCAAAAAACGGCTATTTTAGTGACACACGATATTGGCGAAGCGATTTGTATGAGCGACAGGATCTATCTATTTTCCAAAGGTCCCGGACGAATCCATAAAGTCTTTGAAGTGCCGGATGAACTGAGATCCCTTTCTCCGCTCGAAGCAAGAAACCATTTATCCTTTACACCGTTTTCCCAAGAAATATGGAAGGAGTTGGAAAGTCTTGAAAATAGATGATCGCATTTCCTCACTGCATCAGAACTATAAATTAAAAATCAAAAAGGAAAAACGGTTCATCACCATATGCCAGATCCTATTATTTCTCGCCTTTTTCACGATCTGGGAAGTCGCCAGCCGCCGGGAATGGGTGGATCCGCTGATCTTCAGCTCTCCCTCTAAAATTTGGCATTTGCTTCTCAATAAAATCAGCGATGCTTCCTTGTTTCACCATATGGTCGTTACTTTAACAGAAACAGCGGCGGGATTTATCATCGGGACTTTAGCCGGCACGATACTTGCCACTATTTTGTGGTGGTCTCCTCTTCTTTCCAAGATTTTGGATCCTTACCTCGTTGTGTTAAACGCTCTGCCTAAAGTAGCTCTTGGCCCGATTCTCATCGTCGCGTTAGGCCCTGGTTTTACTTCCATCATCACGATGGGAGCAGTGGTTTCCGTCATCATCACCACCATCGTCGTATATACGTCCTTTCGGGAAGTGGATCCAAACTACTTGAAAGTATTGCAGACGTTCGGAGCCACCCGGAAACAAATCTTTCAAGAAGCTGTTTTTCCATCCAGCCTCCCCGCGATCATCTCTACTTTGAAAGTAAATGTCGGTCTATCATGGGTAGGCGTGATTGTCGGAGAATATCTTGTTTCCAACGAAGGACTCGGTTATTTAATCATTTACGGGTTCCAAGTATTTGACTTTACGCTTGTACTCATGTCGTTATTGATCATTGCCGTATTGGCAGCCATTATGTATCAAGCAGTAGCCGTGTTGGAAAAATTAACGGCCAAGAATCGAAACTAAAAAGAAATGCCCTGCGATTGTTTCAAATAACGCAGCGTTTGCTGCACCACATCGTCTTTCATCAAAAAGCTGAATTTACTTGAGTTCAAATACCGATTCAAGTCCCCTTTTATTAAGACCGGGCCGTCTGTTTCCAAATAATCCTTTTTAGGAACCAACGAATCAATCATGCCGTAGCATATCGCTTTTACAAAAGGCTTTATAGGATCTTTGACCAAATATTCACCCAAATAGAGCAAATGGTTGTTCAACAGGCCGCCTGTTTCTTCCCAAACTTCCCTTTTGGCGGCCTCTTGCACCGTTTCTCCTTCTTCGATTTTTCCACCTGGAAATTCCAATCCCCTTTTCGGATGATTGGTCAAAAGCCAGCTATCGTCGTATCGGCATAGAACAAGAACATGCTTTGGAGGGATGGTAAAAGCATTTTGAGAAAAACAAAGCTGCACTTCATATCCGTTTTGATCGTAAAACTTCTTCATTTTTTGGTCACACTCGATTTTCTTGGTTTTACCGATATTATACCGTGGAATGAATCGTTTCGCATTCCTTCTATTCGTTACAAATCCCCTTTTTCTTCCCAATAGCTGCCATCCAAAATCCCTATTTGTTCGATATGATTTTTGGCCTCATCATCGCCCAATTGATAAATCATTTCATAGATTTTGCGAAGATTTCGGTCATAGGCATCATTTTCCCGATCGTAATGGTATTGAACATACGGGGCGTGGCTGCGGAAAAAATTTTGCCATTCTACCGAATAATTCGATTCAAATATTTCGCGCAAACGAGTAATTTCTTCGTCTGTGGCAAAAATCCGATAATTCCATGGGGAATCCTGGGATGTTGTGAGAATCTCTCCATTCCCGACATGTACATAGTAAGTTTTTTTCTCACCGGCCAAATGATATCCTCCTCTTTTCCTATTTCTCATTTTTACTTTTTTCCACTCGCTCTTATAATATACAAGCATTTCTATTTGCTCTTTTCACAACCTTTTAACGCTAAGAAAGAAAAAGAAGTGGAAAGTTAAAAATCCGCCATTCTCCATCGCTCGGAATAAATCATCAGCAAACGGAAAAAATGGAGAAGAATGCTTGCATAAAAGCTTTTGGAATCCAAAGGTAAAGGAGGCTTTCCATATGAAATTAGTCGATGAATTATACGAACTGTATCGAGGGCGCTTGCAAGGAACGGAAGAAGATTTAGATATGATTACGTTATCCGTTTTAGAACATTTGTCTCGAAAAGAACTGCTGGATATCATCCACGATTTGCCCGATCCAGAACTGGAATATTTTTTTCGATTATATTTATTTAAAGAATTAAAGGAAAAATTTGCTCAGGAAGATGAACAGCTGTTAAAAGGAAAGCACAATTTCCACTAATTGGTTACATAAGCCATGACTTTACGGTCCACAAAAAAAAGCACATGATGACGCCCGGTAAAAAATCGCAAGACGTCATCATGTGTTTTCGATTAGTGCTGATTGCAAATTTCCTATTATGGGAGGACAACCAGCCTGTTGACTTCACCATTGCTTAAGCGGTCAAATCCTTCATTGATTTGCTCCAAAGGAATAGTGCCGCTAAGAAGTTTATCAATCGGCAGTTTCCCTTGTTTATACATATCAATAAATCTCGGAATATCTCTGGAAGGAACGCAGCTTCCGACATAAGAACCTTTCATCGTTCTTTCCTCTGCCGTTAAAGTCACTTGCGTGAATGAAAACTTGTGCGAAGGGTGAGGAAGACCGGTTGTAATCGTCGTTCCACCTCTTCTGGTAATTTTATAAGCCGTATCCATGGCCGGTACCGCTCCTGCCGTTTCAAACGCATAATCAACCCCTCCGTCAGTAGCGGCCTTCACGTTTTCTACTACATGCTCATCTCCTGCATTGAAAACATCCGTCGCACCAAGCTGTTTGGCGAATTCCAGCTTTTCTTGATTCAGATCAATGGCGACGATCTTTCTCGCACCAGATGCCACCGCGCCTAAAAGGGCGCTCAAACCGACTCCGCCCAACCCGACAATCGCCACGGTGCTTCCCATCTGTACTTTTGCGGTATTCACTACTGCTCCGACTCCGGTCATCACCGCACATCCGAATAATGCCAATCGTTCAAACGGTACATCCTTATCCACTTTTACAACTGAATTTCTGGCAACCACTACATATTCAGAAAAAGCCGAAACGCCGAGATGGTGATGAATATCTGAACCGTTTTCATGCAGTCTTCTTTCACCGCTCAATAGAGTACCTTGATTATTTGTTTCGGCTCCTTTTTCGCATAAAGCCGGCCGACCTTCCTGACAGGGCAGACAATGTCCGCAACTAGGAACAAAGACACAAACTACATGATCGCCTTCTTGTAAATCGTCTACCCCTTCTCCGACTTTTTCTACAATTCCTGCTGCTTCATGTCCCAGTGCCATTGGTGTAGGCCTTGGTCTGTCGCCGTTAATCACAGATAAGTCTGAGTGGCATAATCCAGCCGCTTTGATTCTTACCAGGATTTCTCCCCTTTTCGGCGGATCCAGCTCCAATTCTCTTATTTTCAAAGGCTGGCTTTCTGCATACGGACGTGATAATCCCAACTCATACAATACGGCTGATTTTGTCTTCATTTTGCTAGTACATCTCCCTATTCATAATATCCTTCAGTAGACTTAATAAATGATTGAAATTGTTGGCTGTCGTGGCCAAACCATACTTGAGAATTGGTTTCTTTCGCCAATCTTTTAATTTTTTCCACTGCTTTTACATAACCTAAAGAATCATAAATAATTCCCGGAACTTTGATGGGAGTGCCATAATTTTCAGCTGAATAGACAGCATCGGAAGCTAAAATAATTCCTCCCGTACCCGGCAGTTGAACATGCAGACCTAACATCCCCCAAGCATGGCCGCTGCCAAAGTTCAAAAGCGTCACATCTTCCGCCAATTTAAGCTGGTGATCATTTCTGCCGATGGTCTTCCACTGCAGATGGTTTTTGATCCAAGCATCAATATCAGCCCAAATATAGGCGCCGCCTTTTTGATGCTCAGCATAACATCTTAAAGCACCGTTCAATTCATCTTCATGAACGATAATCGTCGCATTTGTAAACATTTCCAAGCAGCCGGCATGGTCCAAATGCAAATGAGAGGCTACAACGTATCGGATATCTTCAGGACGCACTTTCAACTGTTCCAGCCGGTTATGTAAATAGCATTCTTCGCTCGCTTCCCAAGGAAAGGTCTTTTGGGTCATTTCTTCCCAGCGCCCTTTCACTCCCATTGAGTTCGGATTGCAAGCGGTATCAAACAAAATTTTTCCTTCCGGATGATCGATCAGTACGGTATAAATCGGAAACTCAATAAATTCCGCAGGCTGGTTGGGATGATCTACAGTAGCCGGATTATGCATGGCAACCATAAAGTTTTTATCCATTTTCATTCGGCCATTATCCAGCACATATAGCTTAGAATGCGCTTTCACAATATTCGTCATCACAGCACCTCTATCTTTCCGTATTTACTGACGGCTCTTTCATTTTCCCAACGAATCCAATACATTCAATAATCCTCTAAATTTCAGCTATCCTTTCCCTTATCCTTTTATCACCCCCGATTAGGATCACTAAAACCGTCCGTCATTTTTTCCTCCACCAGATGCAAATCAAATCACTCTTTTGTTCAATTCGGTATATTCTTTTAATTCATTATTACATAAATTATCTAATAATTAAATATAAAGTGAAATTTCCGTTTTATTAAGGCGTACAGTTTAATACCTGCTCCATAACGACGTCTTCTTTTTCTCTTGGAAATAAAAAAGTAGTATGTTAAAATCTAAACGCTTTATAATATTATATATTTTCTGAATAATATATAATAAAGAAAAAAGTTAGATACCATCCCCCCTTTGACCATGGTGTTTCTTTTTACAGGAGGAGAATTTCTTATGACAGATGGGAGGTCTGCTTTTCTTGTTTTTCTAGCTGCAATATTATGGGGGACAACGGGAACAGCCCAAACTTTTGCACCTGATAGCGCCACCCCTGTTGTTATCGGAGCTGTCCGGTTAGCCATCGGCGGTCCCGCGTTGCTCATCTCCGCTTTTTTGAAAGGGAAATTAAATCATCAAGGGTGGTCGGTTATCCCCGTTATCATGGCTGCATTATGTATCGCTGCCTATCAACCGCTTTTTTTCTCCGCAGTGAAATTAACAGGAGTCGCAATAGGAACCGTTACGGCAATCGGAAGCGCCCCGATTTTGGCAGGCATCCTTGAATGGATTGTGAAGAGGAAAACTCCTGAACGAAATTGGTGGCTTGCGACGTTTTTAGCAATGATGGGCTGTCTATTGCTTATTCAGAATGATCATGAAATGAATGCCGCGCCGTTAGGCATCATTATGGCAATTGGTGCGGGATTATCATTTGCGGCATATACGTTGATCACGAAACATTTGCTCGAAAAGCACATACCCGAGGCAGTAGTTGGGGTTGTGTTTACTTTAAGTTCGATTTTCTTAACCCCCTTTTTATTTGTATACAATCTCAAATGGCTATTAGATCTTCATGGGATAGCAGTTGCTTTATATCTCGGACTTTTTGCCACTGCGCTTTCTTATATGTTTTTTGCGAAAGGACTGATGGGGATCCACGCCTCAAAAGCGGTTACCCTTTCTTTGGCTGAACCGCTCACTGCTGCATTACTTGGTGTTTTCATAGTTGGTGAGACGCTGGCTCCCATTGCATGGACAGGAGTTCTTTTGTTATTCATCGGGTTAGGATTATTGTCCTTTAAACCCGGAAAGCAAAAAAGAAGATAGTTTGACCCATCGATCATACCCGTTATTTCATAACATGATCGCTTTCAATAAGATCGGAAAGAGCATATTAAAGGAAGTTATCATCATGTTAATAATTATCTTTCCGAATTTCCAAGCTGAAGAATTACCTGTATTCCCCGACGTTTTACCAGATGTAAAACTAATTTATTATCAAAACGTATGTTTTTAGGAAATAGGGGGCAACACAAATGGAAACCAATAATCGAAACTGTTTAAGATGCCAAGAAGAGATGACTAGGGTGTCTGTAATCCCCGGCGGTGGCGGGGGAGCATTGCTAATTGAAAAGATGAAGTCAGGATTCTTTAAAGGAAAAACGTCAAGCGTTAACGCATTTGTATGCACTCAATGTGGGTATGTAGAACTTGTTGCTGAAAATCCAGCAATTTTCAAAGAAAAATAAGTTTTATGGATTTCTAATCGAGTAGGAGGGAGCGATTAACTCCCGTCCTCTCACACCACCGTACGTACGGTTCCGTATACGGCGGTTCAATTAAGATAATTGACGCAAGTCTTTATAACTTCCGTGAATAGCTGTTCTCTTTATGCCAGTGGTCACTCCACCCTCCAAGAGGTCTCCCACGGGATTCACCGCTTCCTCCCTCAAGTGAGGTACTACGTTTTCTGTGTTCATCATGACTCACTGAATACCAAGGGCTATTCTCTCTTAATTGTTCGGTCCTTCTTAGTTGTTCTAGACCAACTAATACTATGACCTCTGCTGACTTCTGACGGTTCAGCTACTTATCACTAAGTAGGTTATGAAGAGTACTTCACATATCCGCCAGACCTCCCCGGGTAAGTACATGCACTTTCACACCATCTATCCGCCTCATTTACTCGATATGACCTTCGACAGAAAGAGCTTTGTTTTGTTATGCAAACTCACTCAATCATACCTAGCCTTATATGAGGTTCGTGTTCCTCGGACCGGTGTTTTGCCTCCAGCTTCCTTCAGATTCCGCGTCACCACGGACACCCTTGCTCTTGGCTAACCTCTACTTCTGTCTTCGGGGTTCGGGACTTACACCCTATAGTTCATGTACATGCCGGGCGCACATAGATAAATGGACCTCATCCATCTAAGGTCCATTATTTTGCAAAAACAGCAAACATTTAACAGAGCCATTTAAAAAAAGAAATGAGAGTGTTACACGAATAAAAAATAGTAAACACTCGGAAAGGTTGCTTTTTCATTTAAACACCAACATGCTCTGAATGATGTTTGAGCCTTCATTCGGATATTTCCGGAAGTTCATTTTTGAAAGTGTGAATCTCCCAGTTCATTGGCTCAATGTATTGACTTGTATTGTACTCTTTATACACTCCATAGTGTTTTTATGATGATTGCATGAATAAAAAAGGGTGTCCCTCATTCAAATTCAGGACACCCTCACACTACTTATTTGCCAAGAAAAGAATTCAACATCCAAACATGTTTTTCTAATTTTTGATGAATGGAAAGCAGCATATCTCCCGTCGTGTCATCGCCCACTTCTGCGGCCAAGTCCATTCCTTCTTTTAATTCTTTTATTAAGATCGAGAAATCGTTTACGGTCGCCTGCACCATTTCTTCAGCGGTTTCCGTTCCTTCGGCTTCCTTCACACTAGCTACTTCCAAGCTTTCTTTCAACGTAGCGATCGGCTGACCGCCTAATGCCAGCAGTCGTTCTGCCAATTCATCAATGTTTTCGCTTGCTTCATTATAAAATTCTTCAAATTTTTCATGAAGGACAAAAAATTGCGAACCTTTTACATACCAATGGAAGTTATGTAATTTTGTGTAAAGCACTGTCCAATTGGCTACTTGCTTATTGACGATTTCCAATAATTTTTCCGACATTTTTATCACCCTCCACATTTATGTTGTTCCCATTTCCATTTTAAACTAAACATGGAACCTTGTCATTTTTTGTACCTCGATCTGGAATCATGATAAAATAAACCTATTGCTAGGGAGAGGTGTATCATGGGAAAAAAGTTTGCCATATTCTTTATCCGATTTTACCAAAAAGCGATATCTCCATTAAAACCTCCTTCTTGCCGATTTTATCCAACCTGCTCTCAGTACGGTTTAGAAGCGATAGAACGCTTCGGCGTCCTGAAAGGCGGAATGTTAACATTAAGACGAATCAGCAAATGCCATCCATTCCATCCCGGCGGCTATGATCCCGTACCAGAAAAATGGCCGCAAAAAAAGAATGATGATTGAAAAAGAAACTCGTTCGTTAAGAAAGCGCCCATCTAAATTCCGAATCGTTACAATTCGCTTCCAACTTTATATGTAAGTAAGAGGCATTGACATTTACCTTAAAGGAAAACGTCAATCCATAAAAAAGAGGCTGCCGCTTTGGCAAGCCTTTTTTATTCATCCGAGTTTTGGGCATTCTTTTTCATCATTTCCCGGTACAGCTGTTTTAATTCCCTTCTTAACAATTTGTTGGACGCATTTCTTGGCAATGCCGGTACAGTAAAAAAGCGCCTTGGAATTTTATATTTTGCCAAATGCATTCGGCAATAATCCAATAATTCCTTTTCTGGAGCGTGCTTTTTCACGACGAGAAAAGCAACCGGCACTTGGCCCCAGTTTGCATCATTTACCCCAATGACTCCGGCTTCAACAACATCCGGATGTCCCGTTAGAACCGATTCGATTTCTGCCGGATATATGTTCTCTCCACCGGAAATAATCAAATCTGAACGACGATCCAACACATACAGAAAACCCTCTTCATCCAAATAGCCGATATCCCCCGTGAACAGCCAACCATCTTGGAATCGCTCGCGATTTGCGTCTTCCCTTTTCAAATAACCTTTCGTCACATTTGGTCCTTTCACGACAATTTCTCCGGCTTTCAGAGGAGGCAGCACTTTCCCATCTTCCATAATGCGAATTTGCGCTGGAAAAAGCGGCTTTCCGGCTGATCCAAGCTTGCTCAAACTATATTCAGGCGGAAGCGTTACGATTTGCGAGGAAGTTTCGGTCATTCCGTATGTTTGAAAAATGGGAATTCCTTTTTCAGAGCATTGTTCCAAAATCGATTTTGGCGCCGGCCCTCCGCCGAGAAGCATGCAGCGGAAACGTGATGAATAGGATTTATTCCCAAGATTATTCAACAAACGCTGCAACATCACCGTCACAACGGAAATAATCGTTCCTTCACCGTTGATCAGCTTATTGTTGATGTCTTCTTCATCAAATCGTTCATATAGCCGAACAGTCATTCCGTATATGATGCTGCGCATTAATATGGAATAGCCGCTGATGTGGAAAAGAGGGACAGCACAAATCCATAGATCATCTTCTTTTAACCCTAAATTCAACGCAGAACCGGCTGCACTCCAAAAATGATTTTCATATGATTGCAATACTCCTTTTGGATTGCCGGTCGTACCTGAAGTATACATAATGGAACATATATGATCCATCTTCCACTCTTCAGCAATAAATGTAAGACGCGGCTCTCTTTCCTTCAGTTCATCTATGCTTGCTTTTTCCAAATTCCCTTTTTGATTTTGGACGCGATCCGCTGTATCTTTAAATTCATCATCGTAAATCAGGAGCTTGGCCTCTGAATCCGTAATCTGCCATGAGATTTCTGATTCTGTTAATCTTGTATTGATCATGACCGCCACTGCGCCTAACTGCTGTAAAGCATAAATAATAAAAATCGATTCCGGTTTGTTTTTGACTAACAAGGCTACCGCATCCCCCGAACTGATGGAGTAGGATGCAATTTTTCCCGCGAATTTCAGCGCTTTTTCGAAAACGTCTTGAAACGTATAAGACTGATCATGAAAAAGAACGGCAGGACGGTCAGGAGTTAATGATGCCCGCTGTTTTAAAAAATTGGGTAATACTGCGGCCACACGAAAACCTCCTTTCTATGATTCAAAAAAGCTTGATGGAATTCCATCAAGCTTTCTTCGTGATTCTTGTACGATATCAAGGGAAACGCGGGAATTGTCCAAAATTTGGTTTACGTTTTTCTTTAAAGGCATCGCGTCCTTCTTTTGCTTCATCGGTTGTATAATAAAGCAACGTTGCGTCGCCGGCCAATTGCTGAATTCCGGCTAAGCCATCGGTATCGGCATTGAACGCCGCTTTTAAGAAACGAATGGCCGTAGGACTTTTTTCTAAAATTTCTTCCGCCCATTTCACCGTTTCTTCTTCTAATTTCTCAAGTGGAACAACTGTATTGACAAGCCCCATTTCCAATGCTTCCTGAGCGTTGTATTGACGGCAGAGATACCAGATTTCTCTCGCTTTTTTATGACCGACAAGACGAGCCAAATAGCCAGCTCCGTATCCACCGTCAAAGCTTCCCACTTTCGGCCCGGTTTGTCCGAAGATCGCATTGTCAGCCGCAATCGTTAAATCGCAAACGACATGAAGGACATGACCGCCGCCAATGGCATATCCGGCTACCATCGCAATAACCGGTTTCGGAATCACGCGAATCAAACGCTGCAAATCCAAAACATTTAAGCGCGGAATATTATCTTCTCCTACATAGCCGCCATGGCCGCGGACTTTTTGGTCACCGCCGGAGCAAAACGCTTTGTCTCCCGCACCTGTTAAAATGATGACTCCAATATTAGAATCATCGCGAGCATACGAAAAAGCATCGATCATTTCCATGACCGTTTTCGGCCGAAAAGCATTTCTGACTTCCGGGCGGTTAATCGTAATTTTGGCAATGTGGTTATAAGTTTCATAAATAATATCTTCGTATTCGCGTTCCTTAACCCAAGGAAACCCCATTTTCATTCTCCTCCTTATGTAGAACTAATAAACTCGTTCACTATTGTACCAAACTTTTGACTATCTTCGACATGAATTGCGTGCCCCGCGCCTTCGACTTCTTCCCAACGTCCATTCGGCAGCATTTTTTTCATTTCTTGGGCAATTTTTTTAAATTTCACATCCAGTGAACCGGTGATCAACAGCACCGGCATGTCCAGACGATCTAATTGGCTCCACCAAGACGGCTGTGCGCCAGTACCCATCCCTATAAGAGAATTGGCCAGTCCTAAAGGATGTTGGCGAAGTCTTTGTTCGCGGATTTTTTTTCTGATCTCGATCGGCAATTGAGACTGAGAAGCAAACAAAGGGATCTTTTCCCACTCATCTACAAATGCACGAATTCCGGCTTGCAAAATTTTTTCTGCCAATGCATGATCTCGTTTTCTGCGCGCAGACCTTTCCGTTTCAGTTTTCAAACCGGGAGAAGAACTCTCCAAAATCAACCGTTTGACTCTTTTCGGATATAATACCGCCATCGTCAAGGCTAGCCGCCCTCCCATGGAATAGCCGATCACATTGATTTTCTGGATATTGAGACGTCTCAATAGTTCGATCACGTCACCAGCAATCTTTTCGATCGCATATTCTTCGCTGTTTTCCGGATGTGCGCTGTTGCCATGGCCGAGAATATCGATGGAAATGCATTGATAATCTTTTTGCAGCTTTGCCACTATTTCATCCCATGTTGTATGGTCGCCGGTAAATCCATGAAGAAATAAAAGCGGCTCCCCTTTTCCAGCGATTGTGAAATAATACGTTCGGCCATTGACCGTCATATTCATTTTCTCTCACCTAGCAGCATAGAAGTTATTTCCCGGGAAACATTCTTCCACAATTGTCGATGGACCATGACATTTTTTTCCCGATTGGTCGGTACTTCAATAATGGATAATCCTTCATGGGAAACCGCTTTTTGGACAGACTCTTGAAATTCATCCCAGCTTGATATTTTTTGATAGTCGCCTCCGTACATTTCAGCAGCAAGCGAATAATCCAGATCGATGGGAGTGCCAAAAAGTTCTTCAAAATGTTTTGGATGCTCTGCCTGGGGCAAATAAGAAAAAATGCCGCCGCCGTTGTTGTTGACGATGATGATATTCACATTCAATCGATGCAGTTTAGCTGCGAGCAGCCCGTTCATATCGTGAAAGAGCGAAAGATCGCCGATGACTAAAAACAATGGCTGCCTAAATACGCTCGCCCCCATGGCAGTGGAAACAACCCCGTCAATGCCATTGGCTCCCCTGTTCGCCATAATTTCAATCTGTTTAGAATTCTTAAAGAAGAAGGAATCTACATCTCTAATCGGCATGCTGTTGCCTACGAAGAGAGTGGCTCCTTCAGGCAATGCATGATGAAGCTGATAAAACAGTTTCCCTTCATCTAAAAACTCGACATCATTTACGGTGCGCATCCATTCTTTTGTTTTCTCGTTGACGGCTATCCATTTTTCAATCCACTGGGAATGATGGTTTCTTCGTACTTTTTCAGATAATTTTCGGCAAAAAGATGTTTCCTCACAGGCAATCATTCGTGTGGCAGAATAAGATGGGTCACGCCAAAGACCTCCGCCATCTACCACCCATTGCTCAGCATCACGGTTTTCTTGCAAAAAGAAAGTCAACGCTTTAGAGACCGGCATGGCACCAAAACGAATGATCACATCTGCAGCAAGCAGACGGCGGACGGTTTGATCCCGCAAAAAAGAATCATAACTGTCTATAATTTCTTTTGACAAAAAAAGGCCGCTTCTCAACTGTGAGAGCGGGTCCGCCAAAACGGGAAAACCTAACGCTTTCGAAAGCTTCACGACTTGTTCGGAAAAACCGGTGGAATCAAGCGCTCCACAAACGATAATCCCGCGCTCATATTGAACCAGTTCATGCGCAAGGCCTTCCAGTTCCTCCTCCGGAAGTTCACGCGCAACATTTTGAAGCTGAACAGTCCGTCCAGTTTGTGTGATGGATTCGTAAGCATGCTCATAATCAGGGATAAGCGGTTCACGAAACGGAAAATTCAAATGAACCGGGCCCATCGGTGCTTGAGAAGCTATATAAACGCTTCGAGCCGCATTCGAACGCACGTAGCGAAGCATCGTATCCCCCGTCTCCGGAAGCGCCATATCGACAAACCATTTCACATGGCGACCGTAAAGATGATTTTGATCGATCGCTTGCGGTGCCCCTACTTCTCTTAGTTCATGTGGTCGATCAGCGGTAAGAACAATCAAGGGGACGCGTGCATAATTTGCCTCGATCACAGCCGGATAATAGTTGGCTGCAGCAGTTCCGGATGTACAGAGCAACGCGATCGGTTTTCGCAAAGCTTTTGCCATGCCCAAAGCAAAAAAACCGGCTGACCGCTCATCGATGTGAAGATACAAATGCAGGTCAGGATGTTCTGCCATCAACATGGCCATCGGAGTTGATCGCGAACCCGGACTGACGACAACATGGCGAACTCCTGCTTTCGTCAATTCATCAATGAAATGGGATAAATACAATGTCAATGATTCATTATTCATGGATGTCTCCTCCTATAGCCCGGAGCATTGGCCGAAACTTAATGCTTGTTTCTATATATTCGCTCTCCGCTTCTGAATCAGCTACAATTCCGCATCCTGCGTATAGATAAGCTTGAGCGTCATGAAAAAGACCAGAACGGATGGCCACTGCAAATTCTCCGTTTCCGTCGCCATCTATCCAGCCGATAGGTCCGCCATAAAGACCTCTATCTATTCCTTCCAATTGACGAATCTTTTCCAGCCCTTCTTGCTGAGGCAGACCGCCTAACGCAGGAGTAGGATGCAATCTTTCAACAAACTGCAGCACCGACATATTTTGACGGTTTTTTCCGACAACAGGCGTAAAAAGATGCTGTATATCACTCAATTTCAGCAGCTCCGGCTGTTCTGGAATTTGAACGTTTTCACACAAACTGTTGATGACGCTGCCAATCATATCGACAACCAACTGATGTTCTTTTCGATTTTTACGATCTCCCATTAATTCTTGTCCAAGCTTTTGGTCCTCTTTTAAATCTTTGCCGCGCCGGATCGAACCAGCCAAGCATGTGGAAAGCACATTTTCATGCCACTTTTGGACCAATCTTTCTGGAGACGCGCCTAAAAAACAACGATTCATCGTTTCCAGCGCAAAGAGGAAGCTTTCATGCTGCTCCTCCCATAAACGTTTTAATACAGCTTCCAGAAAAGGTCTTTCTTGAAACTGTACGGTTAACATTCTGGCTAATACCACTTTTTTTAGTGTTTCATTACGGTGAATTTGTTCAACCGCTTTATGGACTGCTTGCTTCCATTCGTTGCTGCCGTGCTCAGCCACATTTACGATGGCCGTCATTCTTCCTGGGACTTCTTTCGCATTTCTAATGACCTTTTCTTTTTGGCTGATCCATTTTTCAAGAAAATCGTCTTCTTCATGGGCCGTATGAATCACGTTGGAAGTCAAATATGTACGGTCTTTTTTTATCGTTACCATAAACGACGGAAGAACAAAATAGGCAGAAGAAAACGGAGCCCATTTTTCCTCTTTTATCGTGCCGGGGTCAAAAGAAAAACCACCGAATAAAAGGGGGCCGGTGCCCATAACCTCTTTATGGGCGTTTTCGATCACCGCTTCTTTCAATAAATGATTCCATTTTTCCTCTATTTCTTTATATCTTTCTTTAATTCCCTTTTCGCTCCTTAAAACAGCTGCATTCCCCACACCAACTATAATCGTGTCGCTTTCGGAGTCTTTCCAAAAAAAGCGTTCACCTGAATAAACGGAATCATTGCCATAATAAAAAGCGAGGGGATCTATAAAATCCATTTCTTCTGTTATGCTGAAAAGCATAGCTTGATTCTTCCTTTTTCTGTTTTCCAATTTGCTCATCAATTGAACAGGAAGATGATGACTTTTAATAGACAATGAAACAGCCTCCACTTCAACTATACTTTATTCGACTCTCGCGTTTAAACTTCTTTAAAGATACACCTCTGTCGTTTTTAAAGTCAACGTAACACTTTTTTCACAATTCCATTTCTATTATATCTTAACCTTGCCAAAGATTAATCAAATACGCTTGCCCACAATAAAATAAGCTAAAGAAAAAGTTGGCATTCGCATTACGACGAAAGTCAGAAGGATCCAGCAGAGATTTTAATCGGCTGTTTCTTTTCCCGCGCATTCCTTAGGCTGTCATTATCCCCCCTCCCGTTCATCAATCGGTAAAAAAAGATTGACACCTTTTGTTTCATTTTCTATAGTGATGGTGGGAGAATAGGATGTTTTATAGGCTATTTTTACTAGAAATATAAGGAGAGATCCATCAATGGAAATGCATACAACTCCTGCTATACAGCCGGAGAAAGGATGGCGTGTTTGGTGGCGTCTTACTCGTCCACACACCCTGACAGCCGGCTTTGTTCCTGTTTTAATAGGGACCGCGCTCGCATATCAATATACATCGATACATTTTGGTTTATTTTTTGCCATGCTGTTGGCTAGTTTGCTGATCCAAACGGCTACCAATATGTTTAATGAATATTTCGATTATGTGCGCGGCTTGGACACGGAGCATTCAGTCGGAATCGGTGGAGCCATCGTACGAAACGGCATTAAACCGAAGACTGTTTTATCTCTAGCTTTTGCCCTGTGCGGAATATCTGTACTGCTCGGCGTCTATATTTGCATGCAATCAAGCTGGTGGATTGCGGCTGTCGGAACGCTTGGAATGATTGCCGGATACCTCTATACGGGCGGACCGAAACCGATTGCTTATACCCCGTTTGGCGAACTGACATCAGGCTTGTTCATGGGACTTATCATTATTTTAATATCCTTTTACATTCAAACGGGATTCATCACCACTACAAGTGTTCTGATCTCGATTCCCATTTCTATTTTGATCGGCTCCATCTTATTGGCGAATAATATTCGAGATTTGGATGGCGACAAAGAAAACGGCAGAAAAACATTAGCCATATTGCTCGGTCGAGAAAATGCGATCCGTTTCCTGCAAGGGATGTTTATCGTTTCGTATGCTTGGGTAACAGCCCTCGTCCTATTTCAAATCGCCTCTCCATGGCTATTGATCGTCTTTTTAAGTGTACCAAAAGCTGTCAAAGCTGTTAAAGGATTTATCGGAAAAACAAAACCAATCCAAATGATGCCTGCCATGAAAGCTACCGCACAAACGAATACGATCTTTGGATTTTTGTTATCAATCGGGCTTTTTATCAGTTACTTCTTATAACCTGTCCCTAATGAGGACAGGTCAGAGTGTAGACAAAAGGCATCCGAATGTGCGCTTTCGGATGCCTTTTGTCACTTTTATGCTTTCAAATGTTTGGAATAGACCCCTCCAGGGGTCTATTTTATGTTATTGCTGGACTTTTCCATGTCCAGCAAGCCATCTTTTTCAAATTCATTGCAGCAAAAGTTAGCATCGCCTGCATGGACAATTTTTTTAGACCTCTTAAGGTTGTCCAACGCATACCATGCTTTTCCTTTGCATCAGCAAAAACACGTTCAATGGTTTCTTTCCGTCTTGCATAAATGCTCTTATTCTCTTGTGTATGCCGAAGATGATCAGCTTCCTCTAAATAAAATTCCCATACATGTCGCTGAATCAGTTTTTTATGCTCCTTACTTTGGGTGCACTTCGAAAGGAATGGACAATCTTTACACTGGACTGGATCAGAAAAATATTGACGATAGCCTTCCTTCGTCGTAGTTGCATATTTTAACACTTGTCCTTGCGGACAAAGATAACAATCGTAGTATTCATCGTAAACATACTCATGTTTTTTGAAATAACCATCCTTTGTACGAGGGCGAGTATAAGGTAAAGCAGGGGTCATATCATTTTCAAATATGTATTGGGCAACGGCGGGAGTTTTATATCCAGCGTCAGCAGCAACTACAACCGGTTTTCCATGTTTTTCTATGACTTTTTCAAGAAGTGGCTCCAATACGGAACTGTCATGAATATTCCCTGGCGTTACAATAGCCCCCAAAACAAAGCCATTTCGATCCGCAGCAGCATGGAATGAGTAAGCAAACTGTTTTGTTCGCTCGTCTTTTACGTAGTAACCACTTTCCGGATCAGTGGTACTTTCTTTTATTTCTTTATATTCTTCTTTCCCAAATTTATCTGGAGGAAATGGCTTTTTTCCATGTGCTTCTCGATCAGCATTTATCTCATCTTGTAGACGTGCTTGATAGGCTTTCGTTTCTTTTCGAACCACTTTCTTCTCAAATTTATGCTTATTCGCACTCGCTTTGACATGAGTAGAATCAATAAAGACATGCTCACTGCTTATCAGCTTCTTATCTGCAGCTTCTTTCAAAATGCGATAGAATATCTGTTCAAATAAGTCTGTATCCTTAAAGCGTCGCTCGTAGTTTTTCCCAAACGTTGAAAAGTGAGGTACCTTATCATAAAAACCAAATCCAAGAAACCAACGGTAAGCCAGATTCGTTTCGATTTCCTCTATAGTTTTTCGCATGGAACGAATACCGAAGGTATATTGGATGAAAGCCATTTTAATCAATACAACTGGATCAATACTTGGTCGACCTCTTTCCGATGAATACATGTCTTGAACAAGCGAATAGATAAATGAAAAATCAATAGCAGCGTCGATTTTACGAACCAAATGATCTGCAGGTACAAGTTGGTCTAAAGCTATCATTTCTATTTGATCACGATTCATCTGTGTATTTTTTGTTAGCACTTCATCCACCTCAATTCATTACGGTATCTTAATTATACAAAAAAAGACTGTCGGCAAATCCGGTTTTTTCGGATTTGTCGACAGTCTGACCTGTCCCTAATGAGGACAGGTTTTTTCTTTGTACAAAAATAGATGTCTGGATGATGAGCATTGTCGCCCGCAAGGATGGAAAGGGGTTTTTAAAATCAACGAGGGGATGGATCCAAGAAGTGAATGGCTGAATGCCAATGGCGGGAGCCGGGGAAAACAATATAACAGTCCCATAAAGCTGCTTTTATTCTTGCTGAAAAGGCGCCCGCCGAACATAGGCTTATTCAAACTAAAAGTTCCATTGGCGAAAAGTCGGATTAGTCTCGATTTTCATATTTTCCAATCTTCCATATCTCTTTGGCGTATTCTTGAACGGTCCTGTCGCTGGAAAAATATCCCGACTGCGCGATGTTTTGAACCATCATTCGCAACCAACGCTCTTGTTCTTTTTCATAGAGGTATCCTGCTTTTTCTTGTATCGCCACATAAGGAGAAAAGTCTTTTAACACAAAATACTGATCATTTCCTTCAAGCAAAGAATCATAAATCACTTCGAACTGTTCGGAATCAGGCAATAGACCATCAACCAGCCGATCCACCGCCCACCTGATACGCTTGTCATGGTGGTAATATTCACGGGAATAATAGCCGCCTTCTTTTTCAAATTTCATCACTTCTTCCGATGTCAAACCAAAAATCAAAATGGATTCCGAACCAACTCGCTCCAACATCTCAATATTAGCCCCATCCATCGTCCCGACTGTAATGGCCCCGTTCATCATAAATTTCATATTTCCAGTGCCTGAAGCTTCTTTGCTGGCTGTAGAAATTTGTTCACTTATATCGGCTGCAGGAATGATTTCTTCTGCAAGCGAAACACGGTAATTTTCAAGAAATATCACTTTGATGAACCGATTGACAATAGGATCGTTATTCACGATTTCAGCTAAAGAATGGATCAGCTTAATAATTCGTTTCGCATAATAGTAACCCGGAGATGCTTTCGCGCCAAAAATAAAAGTTCGCGGATAAATAGAAAAAGTGGAATCTTCTCGGATGCGGTTATACAAATAAAGAATATGAAGAATATTCAGCAGCTGTCTTTTATAGGCATGAAGACGTTTCACTTGGACATCAAAAATAGAATGGGTGTCGACTTTGATCCCATTTTGTTTCCAAATTCTTTCAGCCAATATTTCTTTGCGGGCCGCTTTTACTTTCTTCAATTGTTCTAAAAACAGCCAATCGTCCTCATATTGTTTCAATAAGCTTAATTTTTCCGGTTCTCTGATCCAGCTGTTTCCAATCGATTCCGTTATTAAGTAGGATAACTCGGGATTCGCTTTTAACAGCCATGTCCGATGAGTCACTCCATTCGTTTTATTGTTAAACTTTTCCGGCTGGAATTCATAAAACCGTTTCATTTCCCTTTTTTTCAAAATTTCTGTGTGAAGTTTGGCCACTCCATTTACACTATAGCTTCCGGAAATCGCCAAATGAGCCATTCGGACTTCCCCGTACGAAATAATGGCCATCTTCTCAATCCGTTCCCAATCTCCCGGATATTTTTCCCAAAGCTGTTGACAAAAACGTTCATTTATTTCTTGAACAATCATATAAATTCGCGGCAACAGCGGCTGAAAAAGACGGACAGGCCAACGTTCAAGAGCTTCTGACAACGTAGTATGATTCGTATAGCAAAAAGTATGGGACGTAATATGCCATGCTTCATCCCATCCTAATCCTAGTTTGTCCATTAAAATCCTCATCAGTTCAGGAATCGCCAAAGCAGGATGGGTATCGTTAATATGTATGGCCGTATAGCGATGAAAATCCCGAATCTGTTTATGCTGGGAAAGATAATTTTTTACAATCGATTGAATGCTCGCCGAAACAAGAAAGTATTGCTGCTTCAAACGCAAAATTTTTCCTTCATCATGAGCATCATCGGGATAAAGAAATTCTGAAATCGCCTCTGTATCTTTCTTATACTTCATCACATCTTTATTGGGCATATATCGAGACGGTTCAGCGCTCCACAGCCTTAAAGTATTTACGGTTTTTCGTTTATAGCCAATAACGGGAATATCGTATGGTACAGCTGATACATATTCAGCATCCAATTGATGGAATGTCAACCTTCCATTATCATTCTCCGTTTCTACTCTTCCCCAAAAGGGAACTTCCATCGTTAAATCGGCTTTTCTCACTTCCCAGACATGCCCATGCTTCAACCATTGCTCCGGCAGTTCAACTTGATAGCCATTGACCATTTTTTGTTCAAAAAGGCCGTATTTATAGCGAATGCCAAGCCCATGTCCAGGTAAATCAAGCGTTGCAAGCGAATCAAGAAAGCAGGCGGCCAGCCTCCCAAGACCGCCATTCCCCAGAGCTGCATCCATTTCTATTTCTTCCAACTCGGAAAGTTGAATCCCCAGCTCTGAAAGTCCCTCTTTTACGAGGTCATAAATCCCGGCATTTAATAAATTTTGTCCAAGAAGCTTTCCAAGAAGAAATTCAATGGACAAATAGTACACCTGTTTTTGACGATGAGAACGATAATGTTCATTCGTTCGAATCCAATTAAGGCTAATATACTCCCGCACCATGTTTCCCAATGTTTGAAATTGATCCGAAGGTGTTGTATCCGCAAAACTTTTTCCAGACGTTCTTTCAACTCGGTTTAAAAATGCTTCCTTAAACTCTGCTTTAGTAGAAAACATGGCTTTCCCTCCCAGCTAGCAAATCGGCATACATTTCATTATATTGATAAGCAGAATGAGACCAGCTGTTATCAGCAGCTAACGCCTGTCTAACCATTTCATACCGAATGTCAGGCTGTCGATAAAAAGACAGTGCTCTCCGAATGGTATACAGCATATCATGTGCATTGAAATTTCGAAACGAGAACCCGTTCCCTTCTTTCGTGAACTCATTATAAGATTGAACCGTATCGTTAAGTCCGCCTGTTTCCCGTACTATAGGAAGAGTACCGTATTTCATCGCGATCATTTGCCCTAATCCGCACGGTTCAAATTTCGACGGCATTAAAAATAGGTCCGCCCCCGCATAAATCCGATGGGCCATTTCCTCGTTAAATTCCAGAATGGCTTTGACTTTTTTAGGATAAAGGTTTTCCATTTCGGCAAAAAATCGTTCGAATTCTGCTTCTCCCGTACCCAGTACAATCAATTGGACATTCTCTTGCATGATCTCATGAAAAACACATTTGACCAGATCCAGCCCTTTCTGTTTTGTCAATCTCGAAATAATCGCTATAACAGGAATATGTTCCTCCACGTTTAAATGAAGCTGTTCTTGAAGGCGCTTCTTATTTTCTTTTTTTCCACTTAGATCTTCTTCCGAATAAGGTTCGATATACGGGTCATGACGAGGATCATAAATCGATTCATCTATTCCGTTCAGTATGCCCGTTATCTGTTCTTTTCGACTATTTAATACTCCGTGAAGCTTCTCGCCGAAATAAGGGGTTAGAAATTCCTCGCGATAAGTCGGACTAACCGTTGTGATCCAATCAGCAGATACAAGCCCCGCTTTCAGGAAATTAATATTGCCGAAAAATTCGGTTAATGAAGGGTGATAATGCTCCTCTTTCAACCCGAGCAAATCAGTGAGCACGGTTTTAGGGAAAATTCCTTGGAATTGAAGATTATGAATGGTCATGACGGTTCGGATCAATTCATATCCGTGTCGATGTTGATGCTCCATCCGTAACATAAACGGAATCATTCCGGCATGCCAATCATGACAATGAAGAATTTCTGGATAAAAATTCAAAGCGGCCAAACTGTCCAAAACCGCTCTTGTAAAAAAAGAAAATCGTTCCCCGTCATCGAAATAGCCATACAGGCCCTCTCTTTTAAAATAATATTCATTATCGATAAAATAATAAATGACTCCATCGTATTCTAACCGTTCCACTCCGCAATATTGATTTCTCCATCCGACCGAAACCGTCAATTCCGCCTCTTTTGTCATTTGCGATTTCCAACGACCCTCTATATTGCCGTATTTGGGAAGAATGACGCGAACATCATTGCCGAACCTTTTCAATTCTTTTGGCAATGATCCCGCCACATCTGCCAATCCTCCTGACTTGATAAAAGGCACACATTCCGATACAACGAATAATATTTTCAAGACTTCATCAACTCTCCTTGTTTTGCGCCTTTTGGCAAGACAATCGGGAACCCATTCCGAGCTTCCAAAGATACACCGTTCTTAATTTGGCCATTTTTATCGACAATGACTCCATTCAAATGACAATCCTTGCCGATTTGGGATTTTTGCATAATAATGCTGTTCTTTATGACCGAACCTTTTTCTATTTTGACGCCGCGAAAAATCACACTATTCTCGACCGTTCCCTCAATGACACAGCCATTAGCAATAATCGAATTTTTGACAATAGCCGATTTCGTATATTTTGTCGGCGGCTCATCTTTCACTTTTGTAAAGATCGGCTGGCCGTCCTTAAACAATGCTGACCAATTGTCTCGTTCCAACACATCCATGCTCGCTTGATAGTATGAAGCAATCGAAGTAATTTTTTTCACAAATCCTTCATATTCGTACAGGCATATTGTCAAACGACTATTTTGATCTTCCACCACATCCTGCATGCATCGATATCCTGTTATTTTCCTTGTTTGTATCAATTGAACTAACAAAGACTTCTTCACAAGGTACATATCCATAGATTGTCCATGGTGGGAAATCATCATAATATCACAATTTTCATTTATAAATCGATTTAAGATCGGTTCAAAGTTCATGTTAAAAACCGTAAAGCAATTGCTGATTAATGCATATTGTTGCTGGCTTCGGTCAAAATAATCCATGTGATGGGCAAAATGACTAAACGATCCAATCCCCTCTTCCATAACTTCTAAACCTGGTGATGGAAAGAAAAAGAGCCCATCTCTTTTACGGTTTAAATCCCATTCCTTTCCCGATCCTAAATGATCCATTAAGGAACGGAACTGAAATCGCGGAAAAATGGCCACACTCTCGATTCCCGAATTCACCATATTGGAAAGAATAAAATCGATCAAGCGATAGCGCCCCGCGAACGGAACGGCTGCTAAACAACGATGGGTTAGCAGTTCCTCCATAGAATCAAAATAAGTGGTTGCATCAATGACACCAAGCAAAGAAGCTTTCAATCGATCCCCTCCCTATTTATTATTCTCTATTTTCATTTTCAATTTTAAGCAATCCATTGCTGTAGATTATCTTGTGTAATCAATGGAATTTCCATGAAATCATAACCGCGGATTTCCGTATGTTCCGGCAAATCACAAGTAACAATGGCCCGTTCAATCGTGCAATATTTTCCTATCTTCGTGTTGGGCAAAATGACAGAATCTTTTATATAGGACTCTTCGTCGACGACTACTCCTTGGAATAAAACCGAATGATGAATATATCCATCCACGACGCACCCTTCATTCACTAATGAGTCCTGTATAACGGCATGTTCGCCAATCGATTGCGGAGGCTGGTTTGGATTTACAGAGTAAATTCTCCATGATTGATCAAAAATGTTTAATCCACATTCTTCTTCCAGCAAATCCATGTTCGCTTCCCATAAACTTTGAACCGTACCAACATCTTTCCAATACCCCGAAAATGGATAGGCGTAAAGACGTCTCCGCTTGCGTAAAAGAGTCGGAATAATATCTTTTCCAAAATCATGGCTTGATAAAGGATCTTGATTATCTTTTTCTAAACAATCTTGCAACAAATCCCAATTAAAAATATAAATTCCCATAGATGCCAAATTGCTTTTTGGAATCTTAGGTTTTTCTTCGAATTCGGTTATTTCCATTTTTTCATTTGTATTCATAATTCCAAACCGGCTTGCTTCTTTCAATGGCACTTCGATTACGGAGATCGTCGCCTCTGCACCCTTTTCAATATGAAACTCGAGCATTTTGCAGTAATCCATTTTATAAATATGGTCTCCTGACAAAATCAATACATATTCCGGATCATATTGCCGCAAATAATTAAGATTTTGATAAACGGCACTAGCTGTTCCCGAATACCATTTCATCGTCGATGATTCGCTGTACGGGGGCAAAACCGTCACTCCTCCGTTTTTGCGGTCAAGATCCCAGGCGCTTCCGATGCCGATATAAGAGTTTAAGACTAACGGCTGATATTGGGTAAGCACCCCCACCGTATTAATTCCCGAGTTCGAGCAATTGCTCAAAGTAAAATCAATGATCCGATACTTTCCGCCGAACGGAACGGCCGGTTTTGCCAGTTGTTTGGTCAACGCGGACAGCCTGGTCCCCTGACCTCCCGCTAGCACTAGAGCAACACATTTTTCTTTTGCCATCGATTGATTCCTTCCTTTCAAGCGTTTCCGGTTTTAAATAAAGAACTGCAAAAGGTGGTATGATTAATTCTATGTACGCGGGTTTGCCATGATACATCCCTTTTTTCGCCGATAATGGCCTATGATTCACCCTTCCTGAGCCGCCAAACTCCTCACTATCGCTGTTCAAAATCTCTTTATAGGTTCCCAAAAAGGGCACTCCTACCTTATATTTCTCGTACACAAACTCTCTGAAATTGCAAATCACGATAAGTAGATTCCCATCTTTGTCTTTCCGTATAAATGAAAAGATGCTTTGGCTGTAATTATGAACATCAATCCATTCAAATCCTTCAGAGGAATGATCTAGTTGAAAAAGAGGAGTCTCTTTTTTATATAAGGAGAGCAGTGTTTTCGAGAAATGTTGGAATTTCGCATGAAGCTCATATTGACTCAAATGCCAATCTAACTGTTCCCGATCTTTCCATTCGGAAAATGGGGCCAGCTCAGTGCCCATAAACAACAGTTTTTTCCCAGGATGAGCCGCCATATACCCTATTAACAGGCGAAGCTGGGCAAACTTTTGCCAATAGTCTCCGGGCATTTTATCCAACAGTGATTTCTTGCCGTGCACAACTTCATCATGGGAGAAAGGCAAAATGAAATTTTCAGAAAAAGCGTAAATCAAAGAAAAACTAATAAGAGAATGATAATGAGAACGTTCCTCAAATCCTAATTCCATGTAGGTAAGAACATCATTCATCCATCCCATATTCCATTTGTAATTAAATCCAAGACCACCGCAATAAACAGGAGAAGTAACAAGAGGAAAGTCCGTAGAATCTTCTGCAATCATCAGCGTATTTTCATCATACTGAAAGACCGATTCATTCAGCTTTTTCAAAAATTCAACTCCAAAAGAATTCAACTGATTTTCATGGCGGTTTGGCCAATAGAGAAGGTTCGCAACGGCATCGATCCTAAAACCATCTATATGATAAATATCTAGCCAAAATAACGCATTGGAAATTAAAAAACTGTGAACTTCCTTTTTAGCTAAGTCGAAATTAGCTGTTCCCCATACATAATTTTCCCTATCCCATTCATGTTCGTATTCATATAAAAAACTCCCGTCAAATTTTGACAGACCATGAGCGTCCTTGCAAAAATGACCTGGGACCCAATCTAAAATAACCCCTAATCCGTGTTGATGGCAGCAATCTACAAAATACATAAAATCATGCGGGGTTCCGTATCGGCTTGTCACGGCGTAGTAGCCCGTTGTTTGATATCCCCAAGATAGATCAAATGGATGCTCGGTTATCGGCATTATTTCAATATGAGTAAATCCTTGTTCTTTTACATACGGAATTAAAGTTTCCGCTAATTCCTTGTAAGAATAAAAATCACCGTTTTCTTTCTTTCGCCACGTTCCAAGGTGAACCTCATATATGAACATGGGCTCGTCATATAATCTCTTTTTTTCTTTTTCCAACAGCCATGATTCATCATGCCACTTATAGTCGTTCAACGAATAAATAATCCCTGCGGTTCTCGGACGCTTTTCCGTATAAAAAGCATATGGATCGGTTTTCAAAAAACGTTCTCCGTCCCGGGTCGTTATTTCATATTTATATAGCTCTCCTTCCAAATTTCCGTTCACTGACAGGAACCATATACCATCCGGACCGGTACGCTCCAAACGGTATCCCTCACCATTCCATCCATTAAAAGTACCCATCAGCCTTACTTCCACTGCATTTGGGGCCCAAATACAAAATTCTGTCGTTTCCTTACCATGGCGTTTTCGGATGTGTGCACCAAAAAGACCGTAACAATGAAAATGTTTTCCTTCATGAAATAAATAATGATCCATATCCGTAGGGGCAGATGCAGACATAAAAGTATCCCCTCCTCCAATTAGTGTCATGATTAAATTCTGCTGTTAGAGAGAGAACTCCTTTTATAACTTTTCACTGTTTTCTGACAAAATCCAAACCATTTCACCACGGGAAAATGTTGTCTAGCATGTAAGGGCTTCTAATGATACAGGCGTCAAAGAGGGAAAGACTTCATTTTAACAGTACATCTTATAGTCTTTATATCTTCCATATGGGAGCATTTATGTGCTTAACAGATATATGGAGGTTCAAACTCATATGAACATAAAAAAACCGCAGTGGCTTTAACACTGCGGCTAAAAACGAATAGGAGATAAGACAAAAAAATCGGCAACATGCTGCCGATTTTTCAGAGTGACCCGTACGGGATTCGAACCCGTGTTACCGCCGTGAAAGGGCGGTGTCTTAACCACTTGACCAACGGGCCATATTCATATAAATGGTGGAGAAGGCGGGATTCGAACCCGCGCGCCGCATATTTGCGACCTAACGGTTTAGCAAACCGTCCTCTTCAGCCACTTGAGTACTTCTCCTTATACAAAAATGACTCCGCAGGTAGGATTCGAACCTACGACCGATCGGTTAACAGCCGATTGCTCTACCACTGAGCTACTGCGGAACAAAATGGGCCTGAATGGACTTGAACCATCGACCTCACGCTTATCAGGCGTGCGCTCTAACCAGCTGAGCTACAGGCCCATGCTGAACGAATTGGAGCGGGTGATGGGAATCGAACCCACGACATCAGCTTGGAAGGCTGAGGTTTTACCACTAAACTACACCCGCGAACACTGCAATGGGGCGACTAGTGGGAATCGAACCCACGAATGTCGGAGCCACAATCCGATGCGTTAACCACTTCGCCATAGCCGCCATAAACATTACATGAGAATCAATGGGCAAAAATGGTGGCTCGGGACGGAATCGAACCGCCGACACAAGGATTTTCAGTCCTTTGCTCTACCGACTGAGCTACCGAGCCAAAATATTTAAATTCTAAGAAGGAAAAGCAATTGCGGGGGCAGGATTTGAACCTGCGACCTTCGGGTTATGAGCCCGACGAGCTACCGAACTGCTCCACCCCGCGACGATAATCATCATTCAGAATGGCGGAGGAGGAGGGATTCGAACCCCCGCGCGGTGTAACCCGCCTGTCGGTTTTCAAGACCGATCCCTTCAGCCAGACTTGGGTACTCCTCCACGAATGAATGGTGGACCTTGTAGGACTCGAACCTACGACCGGACGGTTATGAGCCGTCTGCTCTAACCAGCTGAGCTAAAGGTCCTTTAAATGGCGGTGGAGGGGATCGAACCCCCGACCTCACGGGTATGAACCGTACGCTCTAGCCAGCTGAGCTACACCGCCATATGTCATATAAACTTGTAATTGGTGGAGCCTAGCGGGATCGAACCGCTGACCTCCTGCGTGCAAAGCAGGCGCTCTCCCAGCTGAGCTAAGGCCCCATTACTTTTATTTCAATCGGGAAGACAGGATTCGAACCTGCGACCCCATGGTCCCAAACCATGTGCTCTACCAAGCTGAGCTACTTCCCGTATGGCGCGCCCAAGAGGAGTCGAACCCCTAACCTTCTGATCCGTAGTCAGACGCTCTATCCAATTGAGCTATGGGCGCAAATGAATGCCGAGGGCCGGACTCGAACCGGCACGGTGGTCACCCACCGCAGGATTTTAAGTCCTGTGCGTCTGCCAATTCCGCCACCCCGGCATGATAATGGAGCGGAAGACGGGACTCGAACCCGCGACCCCCACCTTGGCAAGGTGGTGTTCTACCACTGAACTACTTCCGCATTTACATGTGCGGGTGAAGGGACTCGAACCCCCACGCCTTGCGGCGCCAGACCCTGATTCTGGTGCGTCTGCCAATTCCGCCACACCCGCATAAAGTGAGCCATGGAGGATTCGAACCTCCGACCCTCTGATTAAAAGTCAGATGCTCTACCGACTGAGCTAATGGCTCATAACAAATTTGAATGGTCAATTGCTGTATTTAGGAATCTGGATCATCTGATTGGGTGGTAAACCCGACACGTTTCTCAAATATTATTATTTTCCGATTGATCTAGCGATCCAAATCAAAATGGTGCCGGCTGTAGGACTTGAACCCACAACCTACTGATTACAAGTCAGTTGCTCTACCAATTGAGCTAAGCCGGCTCGTTATGTATGGTGGAGGTTGACGGGATCGAACCGCCGACCCCTTGCTTGTAAGGCAAGTGCTCTCCCAGCTGAGCTAAACCTCCATCATCGCCTGGCAGCGTCCTACTCTCGCAAGGGGAATCCCCTCACTACCATCGGCGCTGAAGAGCTTAACTTCCGTGTTCGGGATGGGAACGGGTGTGACCTCTTCGCCATCGCCACCAGACGGTATGTAGTTGTCGGAACGATTGTTCCTTCAAAACTAGATAGAAGAAGCAGTTTCACCGATTTCGCGCTTTCTTTTGGTTAAGTCCTCGATCGATTAGTATCCGTCAGCTCCACGTGTCACCACGCTTCCACCTCGGACCTATCTACCTGATCATCTTTCAGGGATCTTACTTTCCGAAGAAATGGGAAATCTCATCTTGAGGGGGGCTTCATGCTTAGATGCTTTCAGCACTTATCCCTTCCGCACATAGCTACCCAGCGATGCCTCTGGCGAGACAACTGGTACACCAGCGGTGCGTCCATCCCGGTCCTCTCGTACTAAGGACAGCTCCTCTCAAATTTCCTGCGCCCGCGACGGATAGGGACCGAACTGTCTCACGACGTTCTGAACCCAGCTCGCGTACCGCTTTAATGGGCGAACAGCCCAACCCTTGGGACCGACTACAGCCCCAGGATGCGATGAGCCGACATCGAGGTGCCAAACCTCCCCGTCGATGTGGACTCTTGGGGGAGATAAGCCTGTTATCCCCGGGGTAGCTTTTATCCGTTGAGCGATGGCCCTTCCATACGGAACCACCGGATCACTAAGCCCGACTTTCGTCCCTGCTCGACTTGTAGGTCTCGCAGTCAAGCTCCCTTCTGCCTTTGCACTCTGCGAATGATTTCCAACCATTCTGAGGGAACCTTTGGGCGCCTCCGTTACCTTTTAGGAGGCGACCGCCCCAGTCAAACTGCCCACCTGACACTGTCTCCCACCCCGATCAGGGGTGCGGGTTAGAATTTCAGTACAGCCAGGGTAGTATCCCACCGGCGCCTCCACCGAAGCTGGCGCTCCGGTTTCCAAGGCTCCTACCTATCCTGTACAAGCTGTACCAAAATTCAATATCAGGCTGCAGTAAAGCTCCACGGGGTCTTTCCGTCCTGTCGCGGGTAACCTGCATCTTCACAGGTACTATAATTTCACCGAGTCTCTCGTTGAGACAGTGCCCAGATCGTTACGCCTTTCGTGCGGGTCAGAACTTACCTGACAAGGAATTTCGCTACCTTAGGACCGTTATAGTTACGGCCGCCGTTTACTGGGGCTTCGGTTCGCACCTTCAAGCAAAGCTTTAAGCGCTCCCCTTAACCTTCCAGCACCGGGCAGGCGTCAGCCCCTATACTTCGCCTTACGGCTTCGCAGAGACCTGTGTTTTTGCTAAACAGTCGCCTGGGCCTATTCACTGCGGCTTCTCGGGGCTATGCACCCCAAAAAGCACCCCTTCTCCCGAAGTTACGGGGTCATTTTGCCGAGTTCCTTAACGAGAGTTCTCTCGCACACCTTAGGATTCTCTCCTCGCCTACCTGTGTCGGTTTGCGGTACGGGCACCTTTTTCCTCGCTAGAGGCTTTTCTTGGCAGTGTGGAATCAGGAACTTCGGTACTATATTTCCCTCGCCGTCACAGCTTGAGGTTAGTGGCAACGGGATTTGCCTCGCTGCCCCTCTTACTGCTTGGACGCACATCCAGCAGTGCGCTTACCCTATCCTCCTGCGTCCCCCCATCGCTCAAACGGAAAAGAGGTGGTACAGGAATATCAACCTGTTGTCCATCGCCTACGCCTGTCGGCCTCGGCTTAGGTCCCGACTAACCCTGAGAGGACGAGCCTTCCTCAGGAAACCTTAGGCATTCGGTGGAAGGGATTCTCACCCTTCTTTCGCTACTCATACCGGCATTCTCACTTCTAAGCGCTCCACCAGTCCTTCCGGTCTGGCTTCTCTGCCCTTAGAACGCTCTCCTACCGCGGACACCCGAAGGTGTCCACCCGCAGCTTCGGTGATACGTTTAGCCCCGGTACATTTTCGGCGCAGAATCACTCGACCAGTGAGCTATTACGCACTCTTTAAATGGTGGCTGCTTCTAAGCCAACATCCTGGTTGTCTAAGCAATTCCACATCCTTTTCCACTTAACGTATACTTTGGGACCTTAGCTGGCGGTCTGGGCTGTTTCCCTTTTGACCACGGATCTTATCACTCGCAGTCTGACTCCCAAGGATAAGTCGCTGGCATTCGGAGTTTGTCTGAATTCGGTAACCCGATGAGGGCCCCTAGTCCAAACAGTGCTCTACCTCCAAGACTCTTTCCTTGAGGCTAGCCCTAAAGCTATTTCGGAGAGAACCAGCTATCTCCAAGTTCGATTGGAATTTCACCCCTACCCACACCTCATCCCCGCACTTTTCAACGTGCGTGGGTTCGGGCCTCCAGTAAGTGTTACCTCACCTTCACCCTGGACATGGGTAGATCACCTGGTTTCGGGTCTGCGACCCCATACTCATGCGCCCTGTTCAGACTCGCTTTCGCTGCGGCTCCGTCTTTCCGACTTAACCTCGCATGAGATCGCAACTCGCCGGTTCATTCTACAAAAGGCACGCCATCACCCGTAAACGGGCTCTGACTACTTGTAGGCACACGGTTTCAGGTTCTCTTTCACTCCCCTCCCGGGGTGCTTTTCACCTTTCCCTCACGGTACTGGTTCACTATCGGTCACTAGGGAGTATTTAGCCTTGGGAGATGGTCCTCCCAGCTTCCGACGGGATTCCTCGTGTCCCGCCGTACTCAGGATCCACCAGGGAGGGAACGAAGTTTCGACTACAGGGTTGTTACCTTCTCTGACGGGCCTTTCCAGACCTCTTCGTCTACCTCGTTCCTTTGTGACTCCACCATTGGTGTCCTACAACCCCAGAAGGCAAGCCTTCTGGTTTGGGCTGTTCCCGTTTCGCTCGCCGCTACTCAGGGAATCGCTGTTGCTTTCTCTTCCTCCGGGTACTTAGATGTTTCAGTTCCCCGGGTTGCCTTCCTTACCCTATGGATTCAGGCAAGGATGCTGCCCCATTACGGGCAGCGGGTTTCCCCATTCGGAAATCTCCGGATCAACGCTTACGTACAGCTCCCCGGAGCTTTTCGGAGTTAGTCCCGTCCTTCATCGGCTCCTAGTGCCAAGGCATCCACCGTGCGCCCTTTCTAACTTAACCATGTTGGTTTTATCCTAGATGGCGATACTCGGTTTATGCTGCTTCTTTTTTCTATCTAGTTTTCAAGGAACAACTTGGAAGGATGAAATCCTTCAAAACTGAACAAAACGAAAGCGTACTTAAGAATATCCTTAGAAAGGAGGTGATCCAGCCGCACCTTCCGATACGGCTACCTTGTTACGACTTCACCCCAATCATCTGCCCCACCTTCGGCGGCTGGCTCCCGTAAGGGTTACCTCACCGACTTCGGGTGTTGCAAACTCTCGTGGTGTGACGGGCGGTGTGTACAAGGCCCGGGAACGTATTCACCGCGGCATGCTGATCCGCGATTACTAGCGATTCCGGCTTCATGCAGGCGAGTTGCAGCCTGCAATCCGAACTGAGAATGGTTTTTTGGGATTAGCTCCACCTCGCGGTTTCGCGACCCTTTGTACCATCCATTGTAGCACGTGTGTAGCCCAGGTCATAAGGGGCATGATGATTTGACGTCATCCCCACCTTCCTCCGGTTTGTCACCGGCAGTCACCTTAGAGTGCCCAACTGAATGCTGGCAACTAAGGTCAAGGGTTGCGCTCGTTGCGGGACTTAACCCAACATCTCACGACACGAGCTGACGACAACCATGCACCACCTGTCACTCCGTCCCCCGAAGGGGAACCCTCTATCTCTAGAGGTAGCGAAGGATGTCAAGACCTGGTAAGGTTCTTCGCGTTGCTTCGAATTAAACCACATGCTCCACCGCTTGTGCGGGCCCCCGTCAATTCCTTTGAGTTTCAGCCTTGCGGCCGTACTCCCCAGGCGGAGTGCTTAATGCGTTAGCTGCAGCACTAAAGGGTGGAAGCCCTCTAACACTTAGCACTCATCGTTTACGGCGTGGACTACCAGGGTATCTAATCCTGTTCGCTCCCCACGCTTTCGCGCCTCAGCGTCAGTTACAGACCAGAGAGCCGCCTTCGCCACTGGTGTTCCTCCACATCTCTACGCATTTCACCGCTACACGTGGAATTCCGCTCTCCTCTTCTGCACTCAAGTCTCCCAGTTTCCAATGACCCTCCACGGTTGAGCCGTGGGCTTTCACATCAGACTTAAGAGACCGCCTGCGCGCGCTTTACGCCCAATAATTCCGGACAACGCTTGCCACCTACGTATTACCGCGGCTGCTGGCACGTAGTTAGCCGTGGCTTTCTGGTCAGGTACCGTCAAGGTACCGCCCTGTTCGAACGGTACTTGTTCTTCCCTGACAACAGAGCTTTACGATCCGAAGACCTTCTTCGCTCACGCGGCGTTGCTCCGTCAGACTTTCGTCCATTGCGGAAGATTCCCTACTGCTGCCTCCCGTAGGAGTCTGGGCCGTGTCTCAGTCCCAGTGTGGCCGATCACCCTCTCAGGTCGGCTACGCATCGTCGCCTTGGTGAGCCGTTACCTCACCAACTAGCTAATGCGCCGCGGGCCCATCTGCAAGCGGCAGCTTGCGCCGCCTTTCAACCTTCCTTCATGCGAAGGAAGATATTATCCGGTATTAGCCCCGGTTTCCCGGAGTTATCCCCGTCTTGCAGGCAGGTTGCCCACGTGTTACTCACCCGTCCGCCGCTAACTTTCAAAAAGCAAGCTTCTTGAAAGTCCGCTCGACTTGCATGTATTAGGCACGCCGCCAGCGTTCGTCCTGAGCCAGGATCAAACTCTCCAAAAAGAAATTTGACTTGGCTTGTTTCGATTGAAACATTGGTTTACGCTTCGTCTTGTTCAGTTTTCAAAGATCTATCAAAAGCGACTTTTCTATTATATCACAAACTCAAATCAACATCAAGTTTTTCATCCGTATCTAACGGACGATTAATAATATATCATGAAAAAAGTCCCTTGGCAACCACTTTTTTAAAAAAATTTTTCTTCATTGTTCTAAAGTCAAAAAAGAATACAATATTGCATTACTTTTTGGCGTTAAATAATTAGGTTAGGCGAATAAATGATGCATTTTAACTTTTAAAATATCCCATATTGCTTTAAAAACAGATAGGTCATTTTCATTTTATCGTAAAAATGTTTTTATTCACTCAGTCCATTTGGTACATAATCTCCTTTTAACTAGACAAAAAATTATCTACATAGGAACAACCATCGTAAAATAGCCGTTCAAAACGAAATGTGTACTCATAATATGATGACTCTCCAAATACGAAAGAACATCTATCAACTGTCTCTACTTTAGGAGGACTGGAAGGCTGTATTGAATAGGAATTTGTGATTTGTAAAATTCCATGTCATAAACGTCAGATTGTAAACATAACTTATCAGAATAATAGTGTTCAAATTAGCCTTTGCCCCTTCTAGGTTATGACGGAAACGGAAAATGAAGCTTTTGAGCAAAAACAGGAAACAATCCTTCCTTCATTTCTAAATCAAAATGCTTGACGCCGATAAGAGCTTCATTTTATTTTATAAAGATACTTACTTAATTTCATAATAAATTAAAATTAAAATTGCTTAAAGAATCCAAAAAAGAATTGAAAATACCAATGATCCAAATTTCGATAAGGAGGGATGAGGAGAATGGATTGGATGGACTTTCATATATTAGTGAAACTTGTCATTTCAGCAGTATTAGGACTAATCATTGGTTTGGAACGGGAATTAAAAAGAAAACCGGTCGGATTGAAAACTAGTTTGGTTATATCGATCGTCAGCTGCTTGTTGACGATCGTTTCAAGTGAGTCTGCTTATGTATTTCCCGCAAATCATGATGTGAATATCACGATGGATCCTCTCCGTCTTGCAGCCCAAATTGTTTCAGGGATTGGTTTTTTAGGAGCGGGCGTCATTTTGCGCAGAGGCAATGACAGTATATCAGGTTTGACAACTGCTGCGATTATCTGGGGTGCCGCCGGGATTGGAATTGCAGTCGGAGCCGGATTTTACGTTGAAGCGATTGCTGGCGTTGTTTTACTGATCATCAGCGTAGAAATAATTCCCCTTGTTTTTCTTGTGATTGGGCCTAAAAAATTGCGTGAAAAAGAAGTATTGCTCAAAATGACCATTAAAAATAAAGAACAGATTCAAGAAGTGATTGATATTATTCAAAAAGATAAAATTACAATCGACAATATTCATATTAAAGACCTGAAAGACGGAAATACTCATCTCCTAGAACTAAATGTGTCCGTAGATTTCCGGAGAAGGACTACTCAACTGTACTATTTTGTTTCTGAAATTCCCGGAGTGGAAAACGTGGAAATCGAAAGTCTTTAGTTTTTTTAGACGCTTATATTGTTGTGTAACAAAGACCTCTTCGCCATGAATGCAGCAATGGAAAGAATAAAAAAATATAAAAAACCTCTTGTCTTTTTAAAACAAAATAATTATAATGTAATTGTTCGTTTTAAGAGTCACAAAAAAACGGGGCATTAGCTCAGCTGGGAGAGCGTCGTGCTGGCAGCGCGAAGGTCAGGGGTTCGAGCCCCCTATGCTCCATCATAAAAACATGAATTTAGTGCGGTTTGACCATATGGCAACCGCACTGTTTTTTTATTCATTTTGTTATTTGCTTATTGGAGTTTTATACGATTGTTCAACAAACACTCTTTGAATGCTGTTCGTATAAAGACAACGAAGACCTAAAAAAATTCAATTTACCTCAATATCGATTCTACTTAAGTTCCCTTATTCTCCATATATACTGGATAAATGAATGAAAAAAGGCCTTTCCTAAAAAAGGAAGGTTTTTTATTTAAATCAAATAACGAGTTGTCCTCTATCATCATAAAAGTTTACACACTATGATCGGACTGAGTCGTTATTGTTCGTGTAAGGATCATTTTCAAACAATAAATGTGTTGAAAAAGGCACGCTTCCTCAACGCTACGCAAAGGAAATCTCCATTCACTATTTCTTTTATGACTATGATCTTTTTGTTTGTCGTTCCGCCCATTTATTTCGTTCACCGTCATCGGACAGTGCTTCTGCAAACGGGTGGCTGTCTCGTTCTTGAGAAGGCATTTTCGAAGATCGAAGCTCTGCCGAATTCAAATTATTGTTTGGGGCCGCTTCTTCATTCCATTTTCCCATCTTCCGCCCCTCCTTTCTCATCTTTTTGGTTTAGATGAAAAACTCTCATAAGACAATAAATCCAGAATTTTTGTTTAATAAAAAGCGATCTTATCCATATGGAGAAGTTTCGTTTATAGTTTTAGTTTATCGAAGTTCCAAAAAAACATGCTCCGACTTGAGAGTCTTTGTTCTCTAGTTATGCAATGCCGACAAAACGGACATACTGATAGACAGAAAATAAAGGAGCTGGATGCGGAATGGCTTTTTACCGGATTTTTCTGCGCTGGCCGCTTGTCGGCCGTGTATTAGCCATCTCTGTAGCCATTATTGTAGCAGCCGGAGTCATTATTCACTTCTTGGAACCGGTCACTTTTCCTACTATATTTGAAGGAATCTGGTGGGCTGTGATCACCGCCTCCACGGTTGGCTACGGAGATTACGTTCCCGCAACATTAGAAGGGCGGCTAATCGGATTGATTCTAATTTTTGCCGGCGCCGGATTTTTAACGACTTATTTCGCCTCATTAGCAGCAACCGCGGTCACTCGTCAAAATGCCTATATAGATGGCAAAGAAACATTTAAGGAAGACCGCCATATCGTCATTATCGGCTGGAATGAACGATCGCGTGCGTTTATTCATCATTGGTCTCTCTTAAAAAATTCCAAGTCCATCTTGTTGATCGATGAGTCTTTGCACCAAAATCCATTTTCAGATGGCAGAGTGCACTTTATTAAAGGAGTTCCTTATCAAGACGACACCTTGCAAAAAGGAAATGTAAAGCAAGCCGATCTCGTTTTGATTACAGCAGATCAGGATAAAAACGAACGTCAAGCGGATATGGCCACCATCTTAACGATTATCGCTGTAAAAGGAATGAATCCAAACGTCTATTGTTTAGCAGAAATTTTAACGGCAGAACAAGTAGAAAATGCTAAAAGAGCCGGTGCAGATGAATTGATTCATACGAATCAGCTTGCAAGTTTCGCTATGTTGAACAGCTTGCTTTGCCACGGAATGTCTGACGCCGTAATGGATCTATTAGATCATGTGAATGGCAGTCATTTCAAAACGATCGTAATGGAAGACGAGTGGGATGGGTTGACCTTTCGACAGTTAAGCAATGTGCTCATCCAAAAACGAATGCTTCTGCTCGGAGTGAAGCGAGAAGAAGACGTAATCATCAACCCTCCACCTGAATTAACAATGAAAAAAAGTTTTCAGCTGATCATTATATCCGATTAGTCTATCAACAAAGACTCGATGTCACGCACAAGCTGTTTTCCAAACTGGATATATTCTTCCGGAAATTCAGCATCTTTCTCTTGCGGTTCCGAAAATTGATTAAAAGAGGCGGCCAAATTTCCGGAGGAAGCATAATCGTCCAAGCCGCGCTGATATACATGATTCATTAAAAACGGCCTCCCTAGTTTCACAGTTACACCTGCTGAATCCAATTGGCCGTCTACAGCCGTAAATGGGATGCGTAAAAATTGATAACCTTCATCATCGCTGATTTTATAATCGAACGATCCATGATCATAATCCCAATTCCCGCCAATTTGAAACCCTTTTGGTTTTAATGATTGTTCCAGATTATATAAAGAATAATGCCGCCCCTCTATTTTCGAAGGTATTTGAATCATTGCAATTCCCTCCTTTCTTTTTAGTATTTACAGCTTATCTTAAAGAATCCGTCATTTTGTTTTTAACACTATGCTTCTTCATTATGTATGGTTTTGTTTCTTTTTAGCTTGCCAGTTGCGGCAGTGTTTCATGTTTTTGGAATAAAATAAGCGGCTTTATGATCTTTATTCTTACACAGTCTTGGAGTTTTGATCTCGATGGAAAGTTTGTGAGTGGTCCAATTTTCGCACAACATGCCACTTATAACTTGAAGCATCTTTAGTTTTCAATTTAGGAGATCAAGAAAGAGGAGAATCAATCATAGCTGCAGGGAAAACCAAGCAGCATGAAGAACGAGATATCATTCATCACTTGGATTGCCCTGAAGCTGGTCAAAGTAAAAGAAGGTCTAAGTTCAGACTTTTGAATTTGGGGAAGAGACAAGGTTTTCAGCTACTGTAAAAGTATTACCCATAATCGACAAATCAGCAGTTCCATGACTTTGGAAGAAGCTGATGATGAATATGCTTTTTGGAGACTGCACAAACAAAAAACGAATGTTTGCGCCATCTACATCTTTTGGTATGAAACTAGCTGTTTTTCATTTTGGTAACAGGAACTTCCAGACTTTTGTTTCGCAATATCAATACCATGTTTACCAACAGAAACGCCATAGTGACATAAAATATAAGCTTTATGTTATAAGCCGCAGCAATCGAACTTCCTAACAAAGGCCCCAGCAAATTTCCAAGAAACCGTGCGGAAGAATTGATTCCAAACGCCGTTCCTTGGAGATTGGCGGGGGCTAATTTCTTGACCAAAACGTTTAACGAAGGGATCATTCCTCCGGTAAACAGTCCTAGAAAAAAGCGTCCAATAAGCAAAAGAGTGATATTTTTAGCTAACACTTGCGGCAAGAAAGCCAAGGCAGACATCGTGAGGGATATGATTAAAATTTTTCGCTGCCCAATTTTATCTCCTATTCTCCCTAAAATAGGAGAGCCAATCAGATTGGCGATGCCAGTAACTGCACTGACAAGTCCGACTATAAAGGCCAAATGTCTTCCGTGATATAGTGTTTTTGTGTATAGTGTGATGATGGGCTGAATGCTCATCATGGCCAATTGTGTAATTGTGGCCGCAATAAAGACAGGGAGAAGCGGTTTTAACGATTTCCAATTCTTTTTTTGTTTTGATGCCTTTTCTTTCTTAACCGTTGCTGTCTCTTTTATAAAGATCATGACCACCAGCCCGGCTAATAAAATAAGGCTTCCTGTGAGAAAAAATACTCCTTCAAATCCAACCAGCTCAGACAATATTCCGCCAATCAGCGGGCCGATCAGCGTACCGACAATTTGACCCGTTTGCAACGTTCCAAGCGCCTTTCCCGAGTCTTTGTCCGGCGTCACAGAAGCCTGCAATGAAATGGACATCGAAATAAAACCGGAAAATAAACCATTGATTAGTCGCAGACCAAGCAATTGCCAAGGACTTGTCACAATCCCCATTAAAATGGTCACAATCCCCATCCCGACGGAAGAACGTAGCAGCATCACTTTCCGTCCATATTTATCGGCCAAAGAACCCCATAATGGTTGAAATAAAAAAGAAGTGATAAATTGAGCTGAGAAAATCCATCCTGTCCAATGTTCCACATTTTGAATATGATGAACTCCCAGCTTTTCAATATATAACGGTAAAAACGGTATGATAAGACTCATTCCGGCGGCTTGTAAAAAATTAGCCGGCCATAAAACCCATAAAGTACGTTTCCAATACATGAATATCACCTACCCGTTCAGAATAATAAACTACTTGTTTTTAAGAATCCACTAAACAGGTAGTCTCCAATTTACTTTATCTAAAAAAGTATAGATTTTTAGTAGATGAGTTTCCTTCTATCATGCTATGCAAAGACAAAATAAAACATTTCATTGCAAGGGTTTGCTATTCGTTATTCATTTCATACCCAATATAAAGTATTTTGAAACTCGGCAGTCTGGAATGCTGTAATTGTTTTGTACGACAAGCTGTTATCCATTTTTTTCCTTATGATAAAGTTAGGGGAGAGACTCACTCCCCCCTCTTTTATCCTTTATACACGTAAAGTTTCATATTTTGATCTCGGCGAAAATGTTGATTGTTGTCAGAGTTCTTTGCCGATTCCCACTCACTGCTTGGAACTTCTTTGCAATTCTTTTCAATCCACTCGTTGATTTTCTGATCGCGTCCCATTCCCATGCCTGAAGAAATCAGGAAATATTTCACTTCACCCGCTTTTGCCATCTTTTCAAGCTTCTGAGGCGTCAAAACAGGATCACTTCCTAAAAATCCTCCCATCGCCATCACAGCATAATTGGTTTTCAACATGAATGGAGCGGCGGTTGTCGCACTATCAACAGCTAACATAAATTTTTCCCCATGATAGTGTTTTTCTAAATAATTCAGGAGTTTTGTATTCACTTCTTCTTCCATCATTCCGCCTCTTTGTCTAAAATCTGTTTGGCCACTCGGCCTTCCGACACTTTGTCCGGTATGGAACATCCCGGCTGGTGCTTCACCCGGTTGTGCAGAGTTCCTTTTTTCATCCATCATCGGGCCAAATGATTGACTCGTAGGTCCTGCAACTGGAATTGTGCTGTTTCCCCCATGTAAAACGGTCGTAAGTCCCCAATAAAACGGAAGGATCAGCACGGCAAGCATTCCCGCAACAGACAGGAAGTAAGCAGCTTTTTCTCGATTTTGCATGATCGTCAAGAACACGAATAAAATAACTCCAACTATCGCAGTAAAAGCCATCCATGTTTCCGATACAGCTTCTCTATTTTGGAATAAGATCAATGTTTCAAAGAAAGCGGTAGCTAGAATAGCCGCAGGCAAAAGCCAACTTGGCCATCCTTGCTTCTTCTTGTAGAAATCCCATAAAATTATCCAGCCCATTCCGACTAACCCCGCAATGGCAGGACCCATCATACTTAAATAATACTGATGGAAAAATCCCGCGATGCTGAAAAAGATCATCATCGGTATAAGCCATGCCAGCCAAAAGATCGCAAATTTATGCTGCATCGTAAATTCTCTCGTTTTCCGATACGATACAATTAATCCAATAACCGAAAAGAGGACGAATGGCAACAGCCAACTAATTTGACCGGCTAATTCTTTCGAGAAGAGTCGGGTTACACCGGGATTTCCGGTTCCAAACATTCCCCTTCCCATTCCTCCATTCCCCATCAAGTGTTTACCGCCATCTTGGCCAAAGGAGGGAGGAAATTCTCCATTTCCCGGTGTTCTATTCCCATAGGGCATTCCTTGTGGAGAACTCCCGTTTCCGTTTTCAAACTGCTTTTGATTTTGCTCCATGTTCGGCATTCCTTTGAAAGCTCTGCCATTTCCATGGTCCATTCCTGTTAAACGTGAGATCCCATTATAGCCTAAAGCCAGTTCAAGTACAGAGTTTGTCTGGCTGCTTCCGATGTAAGGGCGCTTATCTTTCGGCACCATGTCCACAATCGTCGCCCATGAAAGGGATACGACAAGGAGCACAACGGTTGCCGCAATCAACTGTACCATTCGTTTCGTCCATTTTGATTTCGCCGCGATAAAATAAAAAAGATAAAACGCCGGTAATACCATATAAGCTTGCAGCATTTTAATGTTAAAACCAATTCCGACGAGAAAAAAACTCAATAATAACCAGCGAATTTTTTGTTTTTCCACTGCTTTCATTAAAGACCATGTGGCCACTAAGAGCGTCATAATGAGAATACTGTCTACATTATTTGTACGTACAACGGCTACAAAGATGGGTGTGCATGCCAATACTAAGCTGGACAGTAAAGCTGCTTTTCGTCCAAATTGAGGTTTGATAATGACATACATGAGCCATACGGATATTACCCCTGCAAGTGCTTCCGGCAACAGAACACTAAAGTCGCTTAATCCAAAGAGATACGCACTAAGCGCTTGGATCCACAACGCAACGGGAGGCTTATCCACGGTAATAAATCCCGCAGGATCGAAGGATGCATAGAAAAACGTATGGAAGCTTGTCAACATACTTTTAACAGCCACCGTATAATATGTATTGGATCCGGCATCCTTTAACCGATAAAAATTAAGAAAAATCGAGAGAAGGAGAATTCCTAACAATAAAAAATCGATTCTTCCTTTTAATTTCATTCTCATAATTATTATTCGCTCCTTTTTTAAAGTAGAGAATCCCGCTCTCAAATAATAAAATTCTTACAATGAATACATTTTCGGAGAATCTTTATAAAGCCCGCTTATGCCCCAGTTCGACCCTTATTTGAAACCGTGTTGATCATATAAAATTTTCCTTAATTTTTTCTTAACGAATGTTTGATGAAACGAAGGAGGAGAAAATAAAAAAAGCTTTTGTTGTTTGTGAAGGCAAGAAATTGGAGGAAAAATCAAGAAAGCAATAAACGGAATTTTCATTTTCGAATTTCTTGACAAAAGTTTGATAAGATATATCCCGATAGAAAGCGGCAATAAAAAAGCTCCTTGACTTAGGTTTATCCTAAGAAGGAGCTACATTAGCAAACTGACACTGAAATGTGACCGCCGTTTTTTATGATAGAAAGCACTTCGTTTTAGATATAAAAGAAAATGATTGCGTCAGAAAGACATATACTTTTCCAATCGAAAGGCCAACTAAAATTCCTGCCCCTACAAGCGTCAATACTTTTAATCCAATTTTGCTGCTAAGATTCTTTTCTACCACTCCTGCGATTAATCCCGCTGTATAGTCAGCAGAAGGAAAACCAGGTTGTTAAAGGTCCGGTCCAGCCACCGAAGAAAAAACCGACAATATCGCCAATGGCAGACATGAAACTTTTATAAACAACACTTACTCTCTCTCCATTTCAAAGAAAATAAAAAAGCCCTATTTTCGACTTCTCCATGCGTTCGTGTCAATTCCTTAAACTCTCCCGCGTTCGTTCCTCACTCAGTCCGATTTACAGTTGACACTTCTCTATATAAAAGACCCTTATTTTATATCTCATTTAAGCTTAGAAATTGATTGTTCATTCTCCAGTATTGCTGATTAATACTTTTTCTGGTTGAATAAAAGTAATAATCTACCGAATGAATTTTAATATACCCTAAAATATTCCATCTTCTTAATATTAAAATTTTTTAAAATTTTTAAAAAAATAAAGGGGAGAGAAAAAAATAATATGAAGACTAAAAAGCAAAATATATTGGATCTAGTTATGTATTCTGTATTTTTAATTTTCTTTATTTATTGGTTTATAAAGGATGATATGCCATCCACTTATTTATGGATATTAATTATTGTGTATGCTTCAATAATTGCTTATAAACTAAAAACAATTTTCACCTCAAAAAAATAAACTAAAGATGTGTAGCTCACAAAGCAGATTCCTTACCTTCTTTTACGAATTGTTCAATGCGCTTTTTTAATGGCCCATTTGCGATCATTCTTGTTTCAACTTATTCACCAACTTGAACAACAAACAAATCCGGCACGATTTGGGGCACGAAAGCACCCCCATCACGGCGGATACGTAAAACACGAAAAATAAAAAAAGAATCGAAAAAAAGATTTTCGGAGTACATGTCAAACTATTTTTGTACTCCGAAAATCTGCTCTTTTCTCGATTCTTCGAAAAACGTCGTTATTTCAATCGTTTTTCAAGTTCCGCTTTCTTCTCTTCATAGCCTGGTTTGCCGAGAAGGGCAAACATGTTGACTTTATAAGCTTCCACTCCCGGTTGGTCAAACGGATTGACTCCGAGCAGGTAGCCGCTCATGGCACAGGCTTTTTCAAAGAAGTACACTAAATATCCGAACGTATACTCATCCATTTTTGGAATGCGAACGATTAAATTCGGAACACCGCCGTCTGTGTGAGCGAGCATCGTGCCTTCAAACGCTTTATTGTTCACAAAATCAACCGTTTTGCCGGCAAGATAGTTCAAGCCGTCAAGATCGTTTTCTTCCGCTTCGATGGTCACTTCATGGCGCGGATTTTCGACTTTAATGACCGTTTCAAAAAGATCACGGCGTCCTTCTTGAATATATTGCCCTAATGAATGAAGATCAGTGGAAAAGTTTGCAGAAGAAGGATAAATGCCTTTTTGGTCTTTTCCTTCGCTTTCTCCGAATAATTGTTTCCACCATTCCGCAAAGTATTGCAGTCCCGGTTCATAATTGATGAGCAATTCGGTCGTTTTTCCTTTATTGTATAAAATATTTCTCACTGCTGCATATTGGTAAGCCAAATTGTTTTTCAACTCGGAATGGCCGAAATCTTCACGAGCTTGAGCAGCACCTTTCATCATCGCTTCAATATCCGCTCCGCTTACCGCAATCGGCAAAAGTCCTACTGCCGTCAATACAGAATAGCGGCCGCCGACATCGTCCGGAATCACAAAGGTCTCGTACCCTTCTTCATCGGCCACTGTTTTCAACGCGCCTTTTGCTTTATCGGTAGTAGCATAAATTCTTTTGCGCGCTTCTTCTTTTCCGTATTTTTCCTCCAACAACTTACGGAAAATTCGGAAGGCAATGGCAGGCTCAGTCGTCGTTCCCGATTTAGAAATCACATTAATGGAGAAATCCTTGCCTTCGAGAAAATCCATGACATCCTTCATATAAGTGGAGCTAATATTGTTGCCGGTAAAAATAATTTGCGGCGTTTTTCTTTTTTCGCTTGGAAGAGCGTTATAAAAACTGTGATTGAGCATTTCAATGGCAGCTCTTGCGCCTAAATAAGAACCGCCGATTCCAATCACAAGCAGCACATCGGAATCTTGTTGTATCTTTGCCGCCGCTTTTTGGATGCGAGCAAACTCTTCTTTGTCATAGTCAACAGGCAGGTCGATCCATCCAGTAAAATCACTGCCTTGTCCCGTTTTCTCATGAAGAGCATGGTGAAATACTTTTACAGCGTCTTGCAAATAGCGAATTTCATGTTCTCCAAAAAAAGTTAAGGCTTTTGAGTAATCGAATTGAATATGTGTCATATTGCAGCCTCCGTAGGAAATATTTTCAACTTAACTTTATCGAATGAAAAAAAAATAATCAAGCTGTAGCCTTAAGAAGGAAACGATTACAAATTTGACATTATTTCAAACTCCTATAATCAGTTATTATATGGTTCAATATCCATTTTTTATAATGAAATCAGCAGGGGCTGTTCTATACAGCCCCTGCCAAAAAAGATTTTAAATGCCCTTTATAAAGAAGCTTTTAAAATCGAAAGCACATCGTCGCGATTGAGAGCATGGAAATTGCCAAATTCCCCACGGAACATGGCCTTATCTGCAATCTCTTCCAAGCGTGAATCGTCAATGTCGTAATCAGCCAAACGAGATGGAGCGCCAAGCGAACTCCAAAATTCCCGCAGTTTTTGGATTCCTTCTAATCCTGCTTCTTCCGGCGTTTTTCCTGTTGGATCCACGTCGAAGACACGGACCGCTAATTGTTGAAAACGTTCCGGACGAACATGCAAGTTATGTTTCATCCAGTTTGGGAAAAGAATCGCCAGCCCACCGGCATGTGGAATATCATATACGGCGGAAACTGCATGTTCAATATTATGAGTAGCCCAATCGCCGCGGTAGCCCATTTGCAGCATGCCGTTTAAAGCGATCGTTCCGGCAAACATAATCGTTTCGCGCAGCTGGTAATTTTCCAAATCTTCGATAAGCTTAGGAGCTGTTTCTATTATGGTTTTTAAAGCCCCTTCACACATCCGGTCTTGGAGAGGAGTGTCTTTGGCATCGTGAAAATATTGTTCAAAAATATGAGTCATCATATCGACAATCCCATAAACGGTTTGATCTTTCGGTACGGTAAACGTATGGGTCGGGTCGCAAATAGAGAATTTCGGAAATACGAGCGGGCTTTTCCAGCTCACTTTTTCTTTCGTTTCCCAATTGGTGATGACGGATCCTGCGTTCATTTCTGATCCAGTCGCTGCATGAGTCAACACCGTTCCAAAAGGCAATGCCGACTCGACTTCCACTTTTTTCATGACAATATCCCATGGATCTCCATCAAACTTTGCTGCTTCCGCAATGGCTTTCGTGCAGTCAATAACGCTTCCGCCGCCAACCGCTAATATAAAATCAATTCCTTCTCTTTTGCATATATCTGCTCCTTTTCTAACGGTTGAAATCCGCGGATTCGGCTCCACCCCGGAAAGCTCATGCACTTGGACATCGATTTCTTTCAACAAAGAAAGCACGCGGTCATAAAGTCCGTTTCTTTTAATGCTTCCTCCCCCGTAAACAAGAAGCACATTTTTTCCGTATTTCGGAACTTCCGTTTTCAGCTCCTCCAGTTGTCCCTTCCCGAAAATCCACTTCGTCGGATTATAAAAAATAAAATTATCCATACCGCACTCTCCTTTCTATCCTAACTATGTTATTATGTAACATTTTCTATATATTTTTCAAAACATCCACCTTTTTAAAGTAGTGGAAGTTTTGAAATGAAAAATTTACCGGATGGCAAAAAGAATAGGACGTCTTCTTCTGCTGCAAACTATAATAAAGAATCGTAAAAAAGGAGGTTTGTCTTATGAGTGCTCTTCAAAGAGTGGCGCTTATCTTTACTATATTAGGAGCCATCAATTGGGGATTAATTGGCTTTTTTCAGTATGATCTAGTAGCCGCCATTTTCGGTGGACAAGATTCGGCTCTTTCACGAATCATTTACGGCATTATAGGCATCGCCGGATTAATCAATCTCGGTCTGTTATTTAAGCCGAACGAATCACTTGAACACGATCCTGAACCCAACACGGCTGATTAAACATTTTTGGTCTTGAAGACGAAAGAAATTTTCGACAAAAGCGAAAGGCATCGCTTGGACAGACATAAAAACAAAAAGGCGGCTGAATCATACGACATTATCATCATTTGAAGCGAACAGCCGCTAACGTCTCCTGCCAAAGTTATTTCGCTGCTCCTTTCTCAAACTGAATTCCTTTCTCCGCACAAAAAAGAAGAAGGCGCTCGTCCTTCTTCTTTTTATATTTCTTCCTTTTACATCGGTTTAAAAAATCTGACTCATCTATTTACTTATACCCAGCCTCTAAATTTAGCCGCTTCCGCTGTACGGCGGACTCCAATCATATAAGCAGCCAAGCGCATATCAATATTTCTGGATTGGGCGGTATCGTATACCGTGTTAAAAGCTTTCACTAATTTCTCTTTTAATCGCTCATTTACTTCTTCTTCTGTCCAATAATATCCTTGGTTATTTTGCGTCCATTCAAAATAAGAAACCGTTACGCCGCCGGCGCTGGCCAGCACGTCCGGAACAAGAAGGACGCCGCGATTCGTTAAAATTTTTGTCGCCTCCATCGTCGTAGGTCCGTTAGCCGCTTCTACCACAATGGATGCCTTAATATTATGTGCATTTTCTGAGGTAATTTGATTTTCTACTGCTGCCGGCACTAAAATGTCACATTCCAATTCCAGAAGCTCTTTATTCGTGATTGTATTTTCAAATAATGTTGTGACGGTGCCAAAACTGTCACGGCGATCCAGCAAGTAATCGATATCAAGGCCATCCGGATCATACAGAGCCCCGTAAGCGTCTGAAATTCCGACAATTTTAGCTCCTTCATCATACAAGAATTTGGCCAAGAAGCTTCCCGCATTGCCAAAACCTTGGATAATGACTTTCGCTCCTTTTATATCAATGCCTCGCTTCTTCGCCGCTTCTTTAATGCAAATGGTCACACCTTGAGCGGTGGCTTTTTCCCGTCCTTGCGATCCCCCTAATACAAGAGGTTTGCCTGTAATAAAACCAGGGGAATCAAATTCGCGCAGTCGGCTGTATTCATCCATCATCCAGGCCATAATTTGAGAATTTGTGTACACATCAGGCGCCGGAATGTCTTTTGTCGGTCCTACCAATTGGCTGATCGCTCGGACATAGCCGCGGCTTAATCGTTCGATTTCTCCCATCGACATCTGTCTCGGATCGCAGACAATCCCGCCTTTTCCGCCGCCATATGGAAGATTCACGATGCCTGATTTGATCGTCATCCACATAGATAGCGCTTTCACTTCATCTTCAGTGACATCCGGATGAAAGCGAACTCCTCCTTTTGTCGGGCCGGTTGCATCGTTATGCTGTGCTCGGTAGCCGGTAAATACTTTTGTGGTTCCATCATCCATGCGGACCGGTATCCGAACCGTCAGCATACGCATTGGTTCTTTCAACAGTTCATACATTTCTTCATTATATCCCAATCGGACAAGAGCCTCTTTGATTACACTTTGAGTAGAAGTAAATAGATTTAAATTTTCCGTCATAAATTTCGCCTCTTTACACCTTTTTCATCTTTACTATTATAATAACATTTTGATGATTCGTTCAACCGCCCTTTGAAAAGTTCTTTTCATTACGGATCAGAAACATCAAGACGAATAACGGTTTTATCATGTTTTTTCAAAAAAAATTTCCCATCCTTTCCAGTCATTCCATTACTTTCAGAGATTTCGTTCGACGTCTTTTATCTCTCATTTATTATTGTAATCATTGCGAAATTCAAAATTCTCTATAAAAAAGCATGATTAACGAATTCTTCCGCTGATGGCGACAAAACCATTTTTTCACTCAAAACGCTTCCGACACTGTTTTGGCTTGCATATGAAGAAGCAAATAATCCGGCCCTCCCGCTTTTGAATCAGTACCTGACAAATTAAATCCCCCAAAAGGCTGGTATCCTACGATCGCGCCTGTACACCCTCTGTTGAAATATAAGTTCCCTACATGAAAATCTTCGCGCGCTTTTTCCAAGTTTCGTCGATCATTGGAAATAACGGCCCCGGTTAATCCATATTCCGTATTATTCGCAATTTCCAGCGCATGTTCAAAATTTTTCGCCTTCGCAAACGCAACAACCGGACCAAAAATTTCTTCCTGCATAATCCGAGCATCCGGTTCCACGTCCGCTATAATGGTCGGCTCTATATAATATCCTGTTGAATCGTCTCCTGTGCCCCCAAGAATGATGTTTCCTTCTGTTTTGCCGATTTCGATATATCTCATAATTTTTTGAAAAGAAGAGGGATCAATAACCGGCCCCATTTTGGTTTCAAAACAAGCGGGGTCGCCGATTTTCCATGTTTTCGCCAAGTTGGCTGCCCGATGAAGAACTTCGTCATATACCTCTTCCAATACAACAGCCCGTGAACAGGCAGAACATTTTTGCCCGGAAAAACCAAAAGCGGAAGCGACGATGGATTGAGCAGCCAACTCCAAATCGGCTTCCTTATCCACCACGATCGTATCCTTTCCACCCATTTCTGCTATGACTCGTTTTAGCCAAATTTGGTCGGTTTGTTTCTTTGCCGCTCTTTCATAAATTCGAAGTCCAACATCACGAGAACCGGTAAATGAAATAAACCTCGTTTTCGGATGATCGACTAAAAAATCGCCTATTTCCGAACCGCTTCCCGGAACAAATTGAAGCACACCGTCAGGCAAACCGGCTTCTTTCAACACTTCCACCAATTTTGCCGCCACCACAGGCGTTGTGGAAGCCGGTTTCAACAATACTGTATTTCCTGTTACAAGTGCAGCAACCGTCGTTCCCGCGGTTATGGCCAACGGAAAGTTCCACGGAGAGATCACCACTCCCACTCCGAGCGGTATATAATGATATCGATTGCGTTCTCCTTCTCTGCTTAGGACAGGAGCGCCATCTTTTATTTTCAGCATTTGTCGTCCATAATACTCCATAAAGTCAATGGCTTCCGCCGTATCAGCATCCGCTTCTATCCACGATTTCCCGGCTTCTTTCACCATGAGAGCCGAGAATTCATGCTTCCGGCTGCGGATGATGGCCGCTGCTTTAAACAAAATGTCCGCACGCATTTCAGGTTTCGTTTTCCGCCAAGATTCAAACGCTTCTGCAGCTGCTTGAATCGCTTTTTCCGCCAATTCTTGATTGGCTTTGGAAACGAAGCCGATCACTTCTGTTTTGTTCGCAGGATTCCGGGAAATGATTTTCTCTTTCGTTGTGATGAATTTGCCATCGATCACAAGCGGATACTCTTGCCCCAAATGTTGATTTGTCCTCTTTAAAGCTTCTTGAAACGCTTCCCGATTATTCTCATTCATAAAATCTGTCAACGGTTCATGTTGATAAGCTATCATCTTTTTCCCTCCTGAACATGAAATTGGAATCAGCGGAACACGATAAAACAGGCAATCATCCATGAAGTTCAGATAAAAATCATCTTTTTGTTTGGAAATCAGCTTATTACATGATATCGAAAAAGGCTTTTTTTCATGCAAAAATAAAACCGAACGGCTTTGCCGTTCGATTTTATTTTTTTTGATACGTATTGCTTTTTTCGGATTGAGCAATCCATTCTTTCAGTTTCTCTTTTAAAGTATTAAATCCGGTGGAAGAATCGTCCAATTTAATATTTCCGTATCGTCGAGACATTTTCCGATCCGTTTTGGTGGATTCCATTTCACGCATGGAAAGGCTGATTTTTCCATCTTCTTCATCAATCGCAACAATTTTAGCTTGAACCTCGTCCCCAACTTTTAAATAGTCTTCAATGTTTCTGACATATCCATGTGTAATTTCCGAAATATGGATGAGTCCTTGCGTTTCCTCATCTAAGGCGACAAACGCCCCATATGGTTGAATCCCGGTGACTTTTCCGGTTACTATGGCACCAACTTCATATTTTGCAGACATGCAAACACTCCTATAAAATTTTTTCTCCTATTTACGCATTGATCAATTATAGCATAATCATACTTCCACCGCAAAAACGATTGTAAACTTCATCCATATTCAACTGAATACATATCGATCGTCTATAAGCATTCCATGTTTATGGCGGTCAAAACAATTACTTGCCTAATCATCATCAAGAGACGTCTTATTTATCCATCATCCAAAATTTTTAGGAAAAATAAGAATAAATTTTCACATCATTGGACATCCTTAAAATGCAGCAAAGCTTTCTAATAGTATTCCCCCTACCCTTATTATCAGGACGAGTGGATCGTCCTCTTTTTTTTTTGCCAAAAATGAAAGGCTGATTTCCCGTTAAAGGAATTCAGCCTTTGGATCGTATCTAAAGGGAAGCCAGAAAACGTTTCATTCTTTTAATCGCTTCTTGAAGCTGTTCGATCGATGAAGCATAAGAACAACGAATATATCCTTCTCCGCCTTTGCCGAATACATGTCCGGGAACAACGGCCACTTTTTCCGAAAGCAAAAGCTGTTCAGCGAATTGCTCCGATGAAAGCCCCGTTCCCTTGATAGACGGAAAAGCATAAAAAGCACCGCCCGGCATATGGCAATCCAATCCTAGTTCATTTAAAGATTCGACAAAGAAGTTTCGTCTTCTTCTATAATCGTTTTTCATTTCTTCCACATACTCCATTCCGTTTTGCAAAGCCTCAATCGCAGCATATTGCGCAGGAGTGGAAGCACACATCATGGTATATTGATGCACTTTCAACATCGCTTTGGAAATTTCTTTTGGAGCGCATGTAAATCCAAGTCTCCAGCCCGTCATGGCAAATCCCTTCGAAAATCCGTTTATTAATATCGTCCGCTCCTTCATCCCTTCCAAGCTTGCAAAAGAGGTATGCGGAATATCGTAAGCCAGCTCAGCATAGATTTCATCCGCAATCACCAATAAGTCATATTTTTTTACGATATCACAAATGGCGATCAAGTCTTCCCGTGCCAGCTGTGTTCCGGTCGGGTTATTCGGAGAACAGATCAACAACGCTTTCGTTTTAGGTGTAATGGCCCGTTCCAATTCTTCCGGCTGAAGTTTAAAATCATTTTGCGCCAATGTGCCTATGGAAACGACATTACCGCCGGCCAGCTGAACGAGGGGTCCGTAAGAAACGAAGCATGGCTCTACTACCGCGATTTCGTCTCCAGGGTCAATAATCGTTCGAAGGGCAATATCCAGCGCTTCGCTTCCCCCCGATGTCACGATAATTTCTTGTTCCGGATCATATTCTGCTTGAAACCGTTCTCGCATATAATCGGCAATCGCCCTTCTTAGTTCGATTAAACCTGCATTGGCCGTATAGGAAGTATATCCTCTTTCCAGCGAGGAGATGGCCGCTTCCCTAACGGACCAAGAGGTAACAAAATCCGGCTCTCCCACTCCTAGTGAAACGACGCCTTCCATATTGGCCGCCAGATCAAAAAACTTTCGAATCCCAGACGGAGGAATTTTATCCACTGATTTGGCTATATAGCTTTTCGTTGTATTCATGGTGACACCACAATTCTTCTATCATCATTGTTTTGGTCATAAATAATTCCGTCATGCTTATATTTTTTCAGTTGGAAATGTGTAGTAGTCGAAACGACCGAATCCAACGTGGACAGTTTTTCCGAAACAAAGCGGGAAATTTCATTCATCGAACGGCCTTCCACCGTCACGGACAAATCGTAAGCGCCGCTCATTAAATAAACGGATTTCACTTCTTTAAACCGATAAATGCGCTCAGCCACGGCATCGAAACCTACTCCCCGTTTTGGCGTGACTTTCACATCTATCATGGCGGTGACTCCATGATAGCTATCTACTTTCGACCAATTTACTAAAGTTGTATAATGGACGATAATATTTTCTTTTTCTAATTTTTGAATCACTTCTTGAACTTCCTCGACAGATAATTGTGTCATTTTTGCTATGTTCTCGAGAGTCGTTCTGGCATCCTTTTCCAGAATCGCCAATATCTCCAGTTCTTTCTCGTTGAGCTCCATGATTCTCCCCCATTTTTGAAATATTAAGACTACTTTATTATAACAAATTTAGGAGAAAATAAAGAAGAGAGTTCCATTTAATCAAGAAAAGTTTCTCACGGATTTCCATCAACTAGGGGGAACCAACATTGTTCAATCAAAAAGAAAGAGTTTCAATCAAAATAGACGATTCTTGCTTATATTACCGCTATATTCCAAATAGTGCAGCCAAATACACGCTTGTCTTTTTGCACGGCTTTCTTTCTTCCTCTTTTAGTTTTCGCAAACTGATTCCTTTATTAAAAACAGATTATGCACTTCTTTTGATTGACTGGCCGCCGTTTGGAAAAAGCAAAAAATCAAAGGCATTTCTTTACTCGTACGAAAATATTGCCGCCTCCATTCTCCGGCTGCTTCGTTCTTTCCAATTCGAATCCGTCGTGCTCGTGGGTCATTCCATGGGAGGACAGTTGATTTTGAATATGCTGAAACAAAAGCCGGATGCGGCGGAAAAAATGATACTCATCAATGGCTCTGCTTATATTCCGAGGTTCAAACAATCTCTGATTTTGGCCAGTTATCTGCCATTTGCCCATCGATTGGTAAAACGCTTGCTGGAAAAAACAGGGGTGGAGGGAAATTTGCGGTCAGCTGTCTATGAACATGAAAAAATTGATCAAGAAATGGTGGCAGGCTATATGGAACCATTTCTTTCTGAGGATATTTTCCACGAACTGATCCGATTTCTGCGCCATAGGGAAGGCGATCTTTCTTCCGTAGAAATTCAAAACATACAAACCCCTTCTCTTTTAATTCACGGGGAATTTGACAAGATCGTTCCTTTCCATATCGGCAAACGGTTAGCTCAAGATTTGCCGAACAGCCGTCTCGTTATGATCGAAAAAGCCGGACATCTTTTACCGGAAGAAAATCCGGAAGAGATCTGCCGGCACTTGAACGAATTTGTCAGCGTTGAAAAGGGAGATCGCACGAAGAATTTTCTTTGACGGCTAACAATGCGCTTGCTATGGGTTCAATTTCTTCACGCGGAAGAAGTTCTTCAAATGAAAGTTCAAAGATGGCACGAATTTTTCGCACAAGAGTTTCAAGGTTATCCGTTTCATGAACCGCTTGGATAATATCCGCCATTTCCGTATCATATTGACCTGCTCCAATGCGGAATGGATCCCAGCCCATTAAAATATCTGCCAGCTGCAGATTCGTTTTAGCGATTGGATTCAAGTTGCATCACCTTTTGTTTTACCATTTTTGCTTCTTATTTTACCATGGAGTAGAGAAATCAAAAACTAGGAGGAAATATGGAATGGTGCAATTTGACGAAATCATCGGCCGAAAAGGAACTTCCTCAGTAAAATGGGACCAAATCAAAACGATATTCGGAACCGAAGAAGCGTTGCCTATGTGGGTAGCAGACATGGACTTCCGCGCCCCGCAAGAAGTGATCGAGGCTCTGAAGAAAAAAATCGAACATGGCGTTTTTGGTTATACGACCATGCCGTACTCTGCCATCGAAGCTGTTTGCCAATGGATGGAGAAGCGTCATCATTTTCCCGTTCAAAGAGAATGGCTGCTTTTCAGCCCGGGCGTAGTTCCTTCCATCAGTTTAGCCATTCAAGCGTTGACGGAGGAAGGTGACGAAGTGCTAGTGCAGCCGCCCATTTACCCGCCGTTTTTCAACATGGTAAAAGCAAATAACCGCAAAGTGGCCTATTGCCCGCTTGTCTTAAAGGGCAATCAATACGAGATCAACTTTGATGCGTTTGAACAGTTGTTAAAAACTAGAAATATTCGATTGTTTTTGCTGTGCAGTCCACACAATCCCGGCGGAAGGGTATGGACAAAAGAAGAATTAACCAAAATAGCGGATCTCTGTCAAACTTATCAAGTATGGATCGTCTCTGACGAAATCCATAGTGATTTGACGGCACTCCCAAACAAACATATCCCCATCGCTTCCATAAAAGAAGAATACCGCGAATTTGTCATTACTTGCATCGCGCCAAGCAAGACTTTCAATTTAGCAGGACTTCAAGCTTCCTGTATCATTGTGCCAAACACAAAAATTCGGAATCAATTATCCCGCGTTCAAAAACGTCAAGGCTTTTTCCAGCTGAATATGATGGGAATGGCAGCGATGGAAGCTGCTTATCGTTACGGGGAAAAGTGGTTGGATGAAGCCATTTCCTATATTCGTGGAAACGTGGAGCTTGTGAAGCAGTTTATTGAAAAAGAAATTCCATCATTAAAAGTAATGGAACCGCAAGGCGGATATCTGATTTGGATTGATTGCCGAGAAACCGGCTTAACGGATCAAGAAATAAAAGAGCGGCTTTTATTCAAAGGAAAACTGGCTTTAGAGTCCGGCCCTAAATACGGACCAGGCGGAGAAGGGTTTGTCCGTATGAATGTCGGCTGCCCGCGCTCCTTAGTCGAGGAAGGTTTGAAGCGAATGAAAGCTGCGTTTTCGAAAGACTAATTCACTTCATGCAGCACGTTGCCGTAAATGGACGAAAGCGCCGGTCATCTGAACCGGCGCCCAATGGTTTGGATACATAAATTCGCCAATTTAAAATAATGAGCTTATTTCCTTAAATGGCGTCTCTGTTTATTAATTTGCTCTTCTAATTCCCTTGTTTTTTCCTCTTCTTTTTTGGAGATTTTTTTAATCAACAGGAAGGCGATCACTGCCAAAATAAAAAAAATGGTCATAGATATAGCCGCCGGAATATACTCCGATTTATCTTCCGGAAAATACAAAAACAAACCTAATATGAAAGCGATCAAAACAAAACAGCCCCCTTAATAGTAATGAGCTCCCTATTTCTCTTCACCATTCCAACTTCTATCCCCTTCGTCCATTCTCGATTCAAATACGAGAAAACAGCAGCCACATCAAACATTTTGTTCCCAAAATTCTGATTTCTTACATTCTACCTTTAAATCATCATGTTCGAAATCCATCGTTCCTCCGCCGGATTGAAGCATCCCGCGGAGGACTTTCATTTATTCGGCCACCAATATCGTTTCAATAATCACATCTTCCAAAGGACGATCTTGTTGATCTGTTTCCACGTTGGCGATTTCATCTACAACGTCCATTCCTTCCAACACTTGTCCAAAGACAGTGTGGCGGAAGTCAAGCCAAGGCGTTCCACCTTTCTCCATATAAACGTCAATAATTTCTTTCGGATACCCGGCTTTTTCCATTTGTTCCCGAAAACCAGGATCGATGTTTTGATTTTGGACAATAAAAAACTGGCTTCCATTTGTGTTTGGCCCCGCATTGGCCATCGAGAGCGCTCCTCGAATGTTAAACAAATTCGGCGAGAATTCATCTTCAAATGGCTTTCCGTAAATGCTCTCTCCACCTGTTCCATTTCCTTTCGGATCGCCGCCTTGAATCATAAAATCGCGAATCACACGATGAAAAATTAATCCGTTGTAATAGCCGTTTTTGCTGTGAGTAATAAAATTTTCCACGGTTTTCGGCGCGTATTCCGGAAACAGCTTGATTTTAATGCTGCCTTTATTGGTCTTCATTTCAACAACGATCTCATTTTCTGCTACTTGATTGGTTAATTGCGGAAATGTCATAAATTTTCTCCTTCCGTTTTATTATCTCTCTTACTTTACCTTATTGCGGATGAAATTTCCACATCGCAACTTCGGCTGGAGCTTCCCGACTAAAAAGTTCTTTTCCCGTTCCATTCTTTTTGTGTTATGTTTATGAAAAAGACTTTTCAGGAGGAACGAATCATGGATATAGGAGATGTGGTAACCGCCATTTACAAAACAGGAAAATATATCGGAAAAATTACGGACGAACGACCGGAACATTATACCGTGCAAATATTAGCGGTAGAAAAGCACCCGCTGCAAGGAGACCTTCATCATCCGAAACAAGGAAATGTAGGCTTTTTCCACGAACGCAAAGCGCTGGCTTTCAAAGAACAAGCCAATATTCCTAAAAAAATGGTGAAACCTTTTACCGGAAAAGTGCCGAATTACACGGAATCATTGGTGAAATCCTTTATCGTTTATAAACAGGAACTGGAACAAAACCCGGAAAATGAATATGCCCAAAAAAGCCTCCAATGTTTATCATCCATACAAAAAGAATACGAATTCATGTACTCGATTTCCTTCCCAAATTAATCATCCAGTACAAAAATTCGTATTTTCTCTACACATCAAACCTTCGCTTCTCCATGTTTGCCATCATGGAGACTGATGGATCTTTTCATTTGATTGATTAGGAGAGTTTTCACTCGTCGAAGGTTGATCGGCATTTGTTGTTTGGCTTTGATTGTTTTCTGATGTTTGCGTATGATCAGCAGTACCATTGTTGTTCCGGTCGTTGTTCTGATTGTTTTCCGTCGATTGATTGGTCGGCGCCACCGGTACTAATGGATTGCTTTTCCCTGAAGGATCCGGAGTCGAGATACTTGGCGGCGTTAGTTTTAACTTTTTGGCAATCGTTGAATCATAATAAACGGAAATCGTCATATTAACCGTTAAGGCATTCGCTTCATTCTCTGTGGAAACAGGTTCGTCATTTCCAGCAAATTGGATCGATTCCACTCGATTGACACGATCCATTTGCTCCAATTTTTTTAAAAACTGATAAATCTCAGGATACGTTGACGCTTGTACGACTAAATTGACTTTTTCTTGTTTTACCCCCGACGGCAATGAAGTTTTGGCCGTTTTTGATGGTTTCGTATCGTTATTTTGTGCAGTTGTACTCGTCGTTTCACCCGTATTGAAACTAGTCGCATTGGAGTTTGAGTTTGTTCCAGTCATTTGATCCGCCTGATTCGTACCATCACCGGCATCGGTTGATGAGTCAGAGTCTTCCGCAAGGGCGTATTGAATAATGGTACAGCCTGATGATGCTTCAGCCTTTTGCAAATCCAAAATAAATTGGTCGACAGAATCGTTCCAAGGAAGCGCTGCCTGCCATTGATAGACCTTTTTCAAATCGTCTGCTGATAATTGTTTTTCAGATTGAGATTGAACCTTTTCCGATGAATCATTGACATGAGCCATTTGCGAAGAAAGGGCAGCAATCTGTTTTTTGGCAGGGACGATTGCTTTCCAATAATAAAAAATGTCTAAAAAACAGAAAAGGATCACAAGAATTAACGGGATCAACATTTTCACTCGTTTGCTCATGCCTACTCATCCTTTTCTGTATCGATCTTTAATTTACTCGTTTCAAGCTGTAAAACATACTCCGCTTGATAGCGCGGCAACGTTGTTGGATCAATAGCGGTGTTGTCTGTTGCATTATCGGTTGTATAACCGTTCACGCTGCCGGTTGTATCATTTGTTTGAGGCGGAACGCCAAAACTCTTTAACGTCGCTTTCTTGATCCATGATATTTCATTGAGTCGTTTCAAATAATAAGCAATCTCGCTTTTTGTATCAAATTGAACGATCATATCCGCTTCTTGATCATCTGTCAGTGAAAATAGCAACAAATATCCTCTTTCCGGCAGCTTTTCCGTGAGTTCTTTCAATATTTTCGTCGTTTCAATGGGTTGATTTTGCGCCCATTTCACAGCCGTTTCGTATTGATGGAAGGACTCGACTTCAGGATTTTGATGGTTCGCTTTCATTTTCGCAGCTTGCAGCTTTGTGGCAAAATCCACTTTCTCTTGCAGCTCGGCTTCTTGTTTTTGCAATGAATGGCCATAGATGAGAAGAAAAACAAGCAAAAAAATAAAAAGAACGAGCAAGATAAAAAGGCCAATCAAGAGATAAGAAGGTTTTTTCTTTTTTTCAATGAAATTGATTTCTACTAACATATACTCACCTTCTGATGCTCATTCTGCAGGGTGGAGGGCTAGTCCAATACAGTCAGAAAAAGCAGGCGGAATATTGATATTTTCTTTATTTTGAAATAACGGCACAGTCAATGCATCATCGATCTCCATTTCAATTTGCTCTTGCAAAACTTCGGAAATGGTTTGTAAATAAGGATGGTCCCCCGCTACGACGATTTTATTCAATCGCTTTTCCCCTTGCATGATGGTGAATTCGTAAAAGTTTTGCAATCGGCTTATTTCCTGAACGATCGTGCGAATATATTCACCGAGCAAATCTTCAATTCCTTCCGGCATATAATATTCATAATCCATATGTGAGCGGTTGATATACGCTTCTCTATTTGCAGGCAAGTTTACATAGTGAACATAAATCGGCTGATGTTGTTCAAAAATCGATACTTGAATATACGAATAATGGATTTGCAGCAATAAAATACGGTCATCCGGACGAACCCGATTCAAATGGTAATACAGACGATACAACGATAAAAGCGATAAATCCATAACTCTCGGCTTTAATTTTAGTTTTTCCAATAAACCGACATACTGGTTCACAATCGCCTCCCGCGCTGCAATCATCAATGCTTCTCGGCCATTTTCACTCTCATCTTGCCATTCTACCGTTTCAATAATCGGATCTTCAAAAGGAAGCGGAATGGAATCATTGGCAGCCATATAAAGATATCCTTTCATTTCATCACTCGGAACATCTTCAGGAATGGCCACTTTCCGCAAAAAAGTATGCCCGTCCGGAAGGCAAAGAAAGGCAGGCAGCTTTTTGGCGCCATATTCTATGAGCTGTTCCTCGATCATACCAAGCAAGTAATCTTCATTCTCAATAAATCCGCCTGAAATGATTCCGTCCGGCAATGCTTTTTGATTGAATGAGAGAATGGTATTTTTTTTGTCACCAGTAAACGCAAATAATCATCCGTTATGATCATTTGTAATTTCTTTCGTTTGCCATATGTATAGGACTTCATTTCCTGATCTCCTTAACTCCACATGGTTCTTATGTAGAAATCTATCATATCTTGTCCATAAAAAAAGGCAAGAATGGCACCGGCAGCTATAAACGGGCCAAAAGGAACCGGTTTTCCTTTCTTAAATTTTCCTTTGAACAGGAAAATCAATCCGAATAACGATCCAAACAAGCAAGCCAGAAAAAATGACAATAGAGTCTTTTCTAATCCTAAAATCAACCCGATGACAAAGTACAGCTTAATATCTCCTCCGCCCATTGCCCCGTTTGTCACAACCGCGATGAGAAAAAGAAGTCCAAATCCAATCACGGCACCCGCCCATGAACTCCACCACGGTACGGTTGGCGAAAGGAGTCGAATGACGATAAAAAGAATCATAAACGGCAGCAAAATCTTATCAGGAATCACCATATAAGCTAAATCCGAAACGGTAATAACGACGAGCAAGGATGTAAACAAACAAGCCATCACCAGATTCATACTCCAGCCAAATTGATAAAAAGAAAAAGCAAAGAGCACACCCGTGACAGCTTCAAAAATAGGATAGATCCATGAAATTTTTCTTTTGCACGACCGGCATTTGCCTTTGAGAAAGAAAAAAGAAAACAAAGGAATATTTTCAAACCAACGCAGTTTATGATGGCAATAAGGACAATGTGAGCTTGGAAAAACGATCGATTCATGGTTTGGCACGCGAAGCCCCACAACATTAAAAAACGAACCGAACACAAGACCTATTACGGCAAAATAAACAGTCCAAAACGTATTCATTCTCGATCCTCTCATTCCTTGTGATAGCAAATACTCACTTAAGCGAAAAACGCCATGATCATTGCTAAACTATCATTACTTAAGAGAGAAGCTGTTTCTTTCCATTGTGTCACAATACAGAAAGTAAATGAAAATAAGGATACGGTCTGGATAGTAATCCAGACCTTAAAACGATCATTCCTTATTAATTGGATTAAAAATTGCCTGAGTTGATATCTTTTTCAGAGCCTTTAAATGTACCTTTACTAGTTACTAATTGAATGTAATAACCTGTATCATCCTTTTTTACATAACTACCGCTCGCATAAGTTTTTGACTTATCATATGGATCTTTTGGAATCGCATCTAAATAGCCGGCATCCACCAAATCTTGAAGAGTGGCGCCATTTGAACTTTTTATTTTCGACGATACTGTACTGTTTTCATCATCGGCAATCGCTAATTTAGCTGCATTAATAATTAACAAGGCATTGGATCGATTCGAATCGGCTCTGCTGTTATCGATAATTTTTCCGACGCTTGGTACAGCCACCGCTGCGATAATGGCAAGAATGACAACAACAGCCAATAATTCAATCAGCGTCATACCTTTTTGATTTTTCACGACAGTTTGCAATTTTTTCATGACACTCCCTCTTTCTTTCCTAATAATTCTTCCAACGATCAATGAAAAATAGAAACTTGAGCCATCATTTCATGTTTAAACGATCGCCCCAACTCCTCTCAAATACTATTTTTATTAGGAAAACAGAAAATGGGAGGTTGCACTACTCGCTCCAAGTCATTCAAGTGCCCAGATACAAATGACTCTTCATCACTCCAAATTCCGAAAGTTTACAACTCTATTATACGTTTTTTAGGTAGAAAGTCACTAAATTTTTCCGTGAAAAAAGTATGAATTTTCTATTAATAGTCTCTCTATCCATTACTCTTTTAAAAACCTTGATAAATGCGAAAAATCGGGACGTAAATGGATAAAATGATGATGCCAACCGCGACCGCCAAAAACACAATGAGCATCGGCTCGATTAATGTTTTCACTTGTTCAGTTGCTTGTTCAACTTCCGATTCATAAAAATCCGCCACTTTTTCCAACATAAAATCTAACGTCCCGGAGCTTTCGCCTAAAATAATCATTCTTGTAACAAAAGGCGGAAAAGCCCAATGTCCAATCATCGGCTCAGCCATTGATTTTCCTTCTTCCAATGATTCTTTCGATTGATTGAGCACATTGATGATGACTTGATTGTCCACTATACGTTCAACAATGGTTAATGAATCAAGAATCGGGACTGAAGCGGAAAACAATGAACTTAATGTTCTCGCCATCCGAGCAAGCGCCGATTTTTGAATGATTTTACCGAACACAGGAATTTTAAGTTTCATATAATCAAGCAAATAATTGCCTCTCGGTGAACGCATCCATAGCCAGAATAAAAGCGAGCACGCCATCACAATCAATACAATAAGCCAACCGTAAGACGTTAAAACGTGACTGATCATAAGCATCAATCTAGTTATCAACGGCAGATTGGCACCAAGAGAAGCAAACATTTCTTCAAACATGGGCACAACATAAATAAACATAAAAAAGACTACCATAATAGCAACGAAAAGAATCGCCAGCGGATACACCATGGCCGATTTCACTTTTTGCCTGATTTCGTATTGTTTTTCGAAATAAGTCGCCAGCCGGTCTAAAATTTCATCCAACTGTCCGCCGACTTCTCCGGCTTTTACCATATTTATATAAATGGACGGGAAAATATTCGGAAATTTTCGGGCAGCCTCAGAATAAGCAATCCCCGAACGAATTTCTTCTTCGACTTCGACAAGCGCATCTTTCAACAGACGATTATCTGTTTGTTCAGATAATATTTTTGTCGCTTCCACAACGCTGATTCCGGCTTTTATGAGCGTTGCAAATTGTCGAATATAAATCACTAAATCTTTGTATTTGACCTTTTTGGGGAGAATATTGACTTCACGGTAAAGCAGGCCAGTCATCTCTTCCAGTGCGGCAACGGCAATGCCATTTTCTTTCAACTTTTGCACCGCTTTGCTGCGAGTATCTGCTTTCACCGTTCCTTTCACTCTTTCCCCTTTGCGATTACGGCCGCTGTACTGAAAAACTGCCATCAATAACCACCATCTGTCATATAAGGTTTGGCATCTTCCAATGAAATGAGATTTTGATTCAGCAAAGATTGAACAGACATTTGCATCGTCTGCATGCCGATATGTTTGCTTGTCTGCATCACGCTTCTTATCTGATGAATTTTCTCATTGCGAATTAAATTACGTACAGCCGGATTATTAATTAAAATTTCAAAGGCGGCAATGGCTCTGATTCGTATTTTGTGTTGAAGAAGACGGTTTCTCTTGATTGGAGGAACTGCCATTCTGACTGGTTTGAGATGGGTTGTCCGCTTCGTTGTTCGGCGTACTCCCCGTTGTTGTATTTTGTGAAGCAGGATCGATTTTTTCGTTCGCTGTGTGCTCTGTTGCATCATTCTCCGTGCCGGAATTTCCATCGGCCGTTGCGTCACTTTCTGGTTGTTTCAAGTTTTCCACAACAATTTTCGGAATCGGCAAATAAAAATCTTTTGATACAAGAGATTCATAAAATACTTTATGATTCAATGCCACTTGTTTATACAGTTCCGCCGAATACCCGTATTTGCCGTTTTGATTGGCCGCCGTTTCTGCCAACGGTCGGTATTGTATGACTTTTCTTGGCGCATACGTTTTTACGTTTTTCTTCACCAATTGATAAGTAAAAGGATCGCTAGGACCGATTAAACTGAGCTTTAATACATGATCTGATATTTTCTCGCTTTTAATGACAAACGCTGTATGATTGGGATTATAAATTTTTAAATCAGCTTTGGAACCGTCCACCCTTGCCTCATAACCTAATTCTATCCCCTCTGGCAAAGTATCACTAATATGTCTTTCTACGATTTGTAAATTGGTTGGCAACGTTAATTGATAGATGGCAGAAGCGCATTGGATGAAAAAGCCTTTGTCATCATTGTCCAGATTTTGGATATAATCATTCAACGAAAAGATTTTCTCCGGCTTCAGCGTCATGGTGGAATTGCTCGACAACCAGTCCTCCATGTCAGCCGGATCATTTACGAAAATCCTTTTGGAATCGATTATTTTCGGTTTGTTTTCAGACGCTTTCAAATATTGGACTAAATCCTCCGTTTGCTGTGAAGAATCTAAACGACCCGCTTTTTCCTTCAGCAGCTGCTTTACCTTTTCCAAATCTATTAAATTGACTAATTCAGGATTTTCTAATTTCTTGAACAAAATCGTTTTAAGAGATTGTTCATCCACTTCTGTATACAGAATATTTTTCTCGCCATCCAGACAGGCGTTCAAAGAAGATGCAACTTTAAAATGCACGACACTCATCGGTACGGAAATCGTTTTATTAAAAAAAGTAAAAGATACTGTCGATTTTTTTTGCCAATCCAACACATTTTCTGATATTTTCGATTCCGCTTCTGCTTTATTCAAAGAGGATATATTAATGGGCCCAATATATGTACCTTCTTCAAATACAGGTTCTTTTTTTGAAAAAGAAGCCATCGCCAAAGAGGTGATCTTCGAAAGAGCCATCAGAACAATTGTCGAAATCAGCAAAATAGCGAAAAAGCGAAACATGTTTGTTCTGTTCATGACAGATCACCTTTTTCATCCGTTTTATTGTTGCGCTGAGCCAGTATATCTTCAAATGAAGACTCATTTTGTTGTAAAGGATCCGCTTCCTCTTTCAATGCTTCAAACCGTTTTTGATACATTTCTTGCATGCTTTCATCTTCATTTAAGGCCGAAATCATTGAAAGATCATATTCCGTGTCAAGGGGAGGAGCCGTTAATTCATCACGCAAAGAATCGGGACGATCTTCTTTCAATCCGCCATTAGGTTGGATCGGGATGTCAAGATTATCTGCCATCGCTGCTTTTTCTCTCAATTCATCGTAGTCAAACTTCGGCTCGGCAAGTTCAAACGGATCCACTCCCGGATTGTCTTCAAACCACGGTTCTCTTGGATATAAAAGAATGGTTAAACATAGAATAAATAAGAACGCGATCACCACGGCAACGGCATTCGGAAAAATCAAAAACGCTACCTTCGCAATCAAAAAGCAAAAAATACTTGCTATGATCAAATAACGTTTATGGCGTTTACTCATAGATAAAGGAATCATATAAAACAAACAAGAAAATACGATGATCGGAATGACGAAAGATAAAATGGTTTTCATAATGCCCCCAAAAATGAAATTCACTTCTCCCTTCTTGAATCTATTATACTAATAAATAATACCTATTCTGTGGAAAAATTTTAATATTTTTAAATGGCGATCCAATCAGAGGTTAACATAAATAAGCAAATCCCTCTGACGGCTGCTTATCTGCCGACCCTCGGTTTCATATTTTGCCACACAACTTTTTTCATCCAGAAGCTGCTGATCCGTATTCTAAGATGAAAGGAATTATCCCTTATGAACATTTCATTCTTCTCTTAGAAAACTTTTATGGACGTCTTCCTGCCTCTGATTGAAGCGGCTGATCATGATTTAAGAGACCGCTATTTTAGCCATTCGGAAGAATCACAGATTTCAAAAAAGAGCTCTGTCAGAAGGCAAAAATTGTCTCTACTACTTTATTCTTAGCTGTCTTTCTATTATCATTGGTGGAGTAAAGAACATTGACATTTTACTCGAAAAAGTACGAATGAAAAGGCGGGTCTGCATTGATGAAAACCATTTTTGGCTACTTCTTCACTGCCGTTCTGATGGCGCTTGCGATTTACTTTTTTTATTTTGCCAATCAGGAAGCGCAGCATGTCGAAAGTTTTGACAAAGTTGTAGAAAAGAAGATTCCGATACATTCGGTGGATCTTTCTCAAGAAAGCAAATTTTTGGACCAGAACGGCCGTACGTTTCTGGAAATTCGCAACCCTTATCGAATTGTCGTGAGCAACAAAGACATTCCCGATTTCATGAAGGAATTATTTTTGCAGTCTGAGGACCGGCAATTTTACGAACATGGCGGCATAGACGCTTTCGCCGTATTGAGGGCGATGATCGTCAATTCTCATTCTCATCAAATCGAGCAAGGCGGAAGCACCATCACCCAGCAGCTGGCCCGAAACTTATACTTGAATTACAACAAAACGTTTAGTCGAAAATTATCCGAAGTGTTTTATGCCTATGAACTGGAAAAAAAATTAACGAAAGATCAAATTCTCAATCTTTATTTAAACACCATTTATTTTCAAAACGGAGTATACGGGGTGGAAGCCGCTTCCCAGTTTTACTTTCAAAAAAGCGTAAAGGATTTAACGAAAGCACAGATGGCTTTTCTGGCGGCGATACCTAATAATCCAAGCTTATATAATCCTCTTACTCACTTTGCGAATACGAAAAAACGACAGGAACGATTGATTGATTTAATGAAGAAAAACGGCTTTCTTACAGCTGAAGAAGCTGAAGCAGCCAAAAAAGAACCCATTACATTAAAATTGAAAAAGCGAATAGATGAATTTCCCAATTATTCCACTTATGTTCAAGAAGAATTGAAAGAACTGATTGCGGAAAAAGAAGGGTATAAAGAAAAACTGGCCAATGCAAATCCTAAGGAAAAAGAACAAATCGAAAAACAGTTGGAAAACCGCTTAAATAAAGTGCTATCATCCGGAATTATGATTTATACCTCTTTAAATCCAATCATACAGCAAAAAGCGGAACACGCTGTTTCTTCCGTTTTGTCTTATACCAATGTGGAAGGTGCTGCTGCGGTCATCGACAATCAACACCGAAACATAATCGCATTAGTGGGAGGAAAAGATTTTCACCATACGGATTTCAACCGGGCATACCTTGCTTACCGGCAGCCGGGATCATCGATTAAACCGCTGCTCGACTACGGGCCGTATATCGATCGTTTCCATGTTTCTTTATCCAGTCTTGTCAATGCCAACAACGTCTGCATCGGCAATTACTGTCCGACAAACTACAGCAAAAAAGAATATGGATACGTCACTCTGAAAAAAGCGTTTGCGAATTCGTATAATACTCCTGCCGTCCGGATTTTCATGCAAACCGGGATCAAAAACTCTTTTTCCTATTTGAACAAATTTGGTTTTGAAAAAGTATCAGAAAGGGACGAGAATCCGTCAGCAGCTATCGGAGGCTTTACTTACGGGATGACTCCGCTGGAAATGACATCCGCCTACACCTCATTTATTGATGGCAGCTATAAAAAGCCTAGAGCCATCCAAAAGGTGACGGATTTAAAAGGACACGTTTTATATCAGTGGAAAGATGAACCTGTCAAAATTTGGTCGCCGGATACCGTATATAAAGTCCGGGAATTAATGGCAGAAGTCGTAAAAAACGGTACTGGTAAAAAAGCGAAAATCGCCCGCCCTTATGTGGGAGGGAAAACCGGAACGACCAACAATTACCACGACTTCTGGTTTGTCGGGCTGACGGATCAATATACAGCAGGTGTCTGGGTAGGAAGGGATACACCGTCAAGCATCGAATCATTGGAACATTACGGACCACAGCTGCTCATTTGGCGGAAGATCATGCAATAATCCAATATTCTTCGTTTTTGAAACAGAAAAATCATTGAAGCAAAAAAGGTCAGCTCCTCCGTCACCCGAATGGGATCGGAAGGAACTGACCTTTTTTCGTCATTTCTCATTTTTGATTTAAATAGGCAATCCGGCCATCGCAGTGTTATAGATTTTCAGAATCATATAGAGCAGAGCGGACGTAATAAAGCCCCAAACGACAATTTGGAAGCAAATAAAACCGACGAGTTTAAACGATGTTGTCAACGAAGGGCTGATTTTATAAACAAAATAAATAAAATAGATTAAAACGGTTAAAAGAAATATGGCGATAATCCCAATGATGGATGCATAACTGCACAACGAAACCAACCCGCCGGCCAAAAAAATAAGTGAACCATTTCGGACGTTTTTTAAAATTTCTCCGTCCGTATCCGTGGAAAAAAAGAGCAAAGCCAGTTCATTGATGGTTTCAGCGACTACTTTTAAAGCCGACAGCACCATGAAAAACACTGCGATCAGTCCAATTATGACAGCCAGCTTCAATTCTGTTTCCGAAATGATTCCCAGCATTCCTTGATAAATGCCAATCTGTTTCAAAAAATTGATGATGGTGTCTTCCACATAAATCGCCAGTGACAAGCTGAATAATAAAATGGTCAAAAAAGGAAAATAACCTGTTAAATAAGTATTTTTCATGATCAGTCGCTCCTGTTTTTCTCGAATCAACTTTCATTATGCAAGAGCCTTTCTGCATTTACAAGAGCTTTATAGAAAAACATTGATTTTTCGTTTATTTATAGAATGGCAGTCAAAATATCCCTTTTCTCCATTTTCAATCGTCCAAAAATCTTTTCTCCATCTCCCAACCGTCTGCCATTCTTGAGAGTTTCTAAAAAGCCCTGTACAATAAACGGTCTACGTTTACTTTGCTTTCTTATGTATCATCGTTTATTGACAATGGCAACCGTACATCTCGATAAACAAATAAGACGGTCGTTTTCGTCGACGATCCGGATCTCCCATACACACGTAGACCTTCCAATATGCACTGCTTCTGCACGAGCTGTCACCATTCCCTCTGTTTTAGAACGGATATGATTAGCGTTTATTTCAAGTCCAAAGCAGATCTGTGTTTCCGGATCAATAAGTTGTGCTGTTCCTAAGCTTGCAGCGGTTTCCGCCAATGCAACGGAAGCCCCTCCATGAAGAAACCCCATTGGCTGCCGAGTGCGGTCATCTACGGGCATGGTCATGACCACTTTCCCTTTTTTCATTTCGATTATTTTCATGCCAAGACTGGCTATCAACCCTTGTTCGTAATTTTCTTCCATATACTATCCCCCGTTTTTTATTTTTCGGAAAATACATTGTTTTTTAAATATTTTCTCTTATTTTATCATAATCACCCCCTGTGCTACATATCTTTTCCACAGAATGACATTTATGAATCAGGAAGGAGAATCTATAAATGCACCAGCCTCCTTTCCCGCCTCATAACGATCCAAATTCTATTCCTTATGGTCCAAATCATCCAACATACATTCCTCCCAACAACCGACAATTTCCAGTCGTCCAGATCAACCAGTTCACTCAATCCGCCAGAAAATCATTGGAACTGTTAAGAGACGCACAACTGTTTTTGAATACGGTCTCCACAAACAGTGCCTATGCAAGAGAGCTGATGGACGCCGCTCAACGTTCGCAAACAACGAAAGTGATACAAATGATTCAATCGATTGGCATTAGAATTCGGCCGGAAATTTATTTTAATCCGGATGGGCTTTTAGTTCGCTTTGCCCGTATGGATGAAGATCAAAAAAAAGAATGCTGCCGATTACTGTTGGAACTTCGTTGGAAGAAATAATATAGGTTTTTAACTTTTCACTGCATTTTTTTGATAGAAAACCTGCTTAGTATGCAAGAGAATAGCCATCCCTTTCAAAGAGGCTGTTGATAACTAGGAAGCCGATCCATGTTTCATAGAGCGGCTTCCTTTGCTCCATTCATCAGCCTCTTTCCTTGTTTAAAAATACGGATATGGATAAAACGGACGCGGACCGTAAAAAGGATATGGCGGTCTAAACAATGATGCCGCTATCGCCGTTCCTAGCAAGCCGCCCAGCAGTCCACCGATAAACGGTTCCCCCGGAAAAAAGCGATGCGGATAATACATATAGGGTAACCTCCTTTTCCTATGCTACCCTATCCTTATGCAAAGACGTAAATCTTTGTATAGGCCCACAAAAAAATTTAGCTTTGAAAAGCAGCGGTACGAAAATCAAACGCCGTATCCTTACTCTTTATCAAATCGATCGACAAATAAAGCAAGCGTTCTCGTCATGACGCCCGTTGCACCTGCAGGCCCCAAGTCGTAGTCCTTATCGGTATCAGCCGTTCCGGCAATATCCAAATGCACCCAAGGAGCTCCTTCCACGAATTCTCCAATAAAAGCAGCTCCCATGATCGCATGGCCTTCTCTGCCGGGAGAATTATTTAAATCGGCTATTCGGCTATTTCGAACCCGTTTTTTATCTTCTTCCGTATAAGGCAGCCGCCAAATATATTCTCCAGCTTCAAAAGAAGCCTCTAAAATTTGTTCAAAAAGCCACTCATCATTGGTGACCGCTCCTGTTTTATCTGTCCCGAGCGCAACGATTACTCCGCCTGTCAATGTGGCCACATCGACTAAATATTCGGCGCCATGATGTTTCGCATAAGTGACGGCATCCGCCAATACTAAACGCCCTTCAGCATCCGTATTCAATACTTCGATCGTTTTTCCGTTCATGGATGTTATCACATCATCAGGCCGAAATGCCGACGCGCTCACGACATTGTCTGTAGCCGGAATGACTGCCACCACATTTTGTTTAGGTTTCCATTCGGCGATCGCCTCCATTGCCCCAAGTACAGCGGCAGCCCCCGCCATATCGGTTTTCATGCCGACAAGTCCGTTTTTCGTTTTGAGCGAGTAGCCGCCCGAATCATATGTAATGCCTTTTCCGATGAGCCCGATGACATCTTCCCACTTTTCTTTTCCTTGATATTTTAGCGTAATCATTTTTGGTTCTTCTTTGGAACCTTGATTGACGGCCAAAAAAGCGCCCATTCCTAGTTTTTCGATTTCGCTTTTCCCAAGAATCTCTACTTCCAATCCATATTTTTCTGCCAATTGGCTTGCGTACGTAGCAAGATAGGACGGAGTCAGCAAGTTGCTTGGCATATTGACGAGCGTACGAGCGGAATTCGTCGCTTTTCCAAGTATGTATCCTGCTTTGGCTGCTTGTTCGATTTCTCCGATCGTATGGCTGCTGTAAACAGTCATTTCCTCAATCCGCGGTTCCGGCAAATTGGGTTTTTGCTTATAATCACGGAATTCATATGTAGAAAGCGGAACCACTTCGCCTAATGCCGCTGCAGCTTGAACGGCATCCCATTTATCCGTTATAAACGTATCAAGCGCAATAGCGGCCTTTTGAACCGGCGTATTTTTTATATATTTGGCGGCTTTTCCAAAAGCCATTTTTAATTTCTGAATCGTGAGTTCTTTTTCTTTTCCCAAACCGACAAATAAGATTCTTTTGGAAGGCACAAAACCAAATGTATGGATCAGTTGCACGCTTTTATATTTGGCGGAAAGATCCCCGGTCTTTACAAGTTCCGTCAACTGACCTTGAAACGCCTCATCCAATTCGCCGAGAACTCCTCCAAACTTAAGGGGTTTATCCAACAAACCGACGATCAAGCAAGGCAATTCTATTTGAAACGGATTTTCATGACTAAATTGAAACATCTTTTAACACCTCCAACACCATTATAACCCTGGCAGAAAATAAACCACCAGAAATGATCATGGATATTTGGAGTTGTTCACTTCCAACTGTTATTTACTGGAAAGAAAAGAACAAGACAAAAGGACCCCCTTCCATACTGCTCTTTCTGTACAGGCTCAATATGGAAAGGGGATCTACTTGACTCTCGAAATTTTTATTCATTGCGGGTTTTTATATATTGCTGCCGGTATACTTGCAAAGCTTTATTTTGGTTTAAAGAAGCCAGCGTTTCTTCTGTCAAAGTTCCTTTTCCCATTTTGACAATATAAACGGCCAGTTTTTTCTTCCCCCACTCTTTATAAACATCATCAACTGTCTCGTAATATAGGTCAATCCGATTTCCTTTGATTGCGCTCCCGGTATCCGCTACCACTCCATAGCCATATCCGGGAATGAACAAAATCGTTCCAATCGGAAAGATCGTTGTATCAGCGGCAATGGTCGAATAAAGATCTCTTTTTACCTTGACGCCTGAATATGTAATACCATAACTGGGATGGCTGGGAGATTTCCCCGTTGATTCTTTTCCGGCTGTATAACCTGTCGCAATCACCGTTTTTTGGGGGTATTTCGACCAATCAACATCTTGTTCCAATATACGGGGCTGCTTCTCCCTCTCCGGTTGGGCATTCGCTTGCACAGGTTTCATAAGCAGTTGATCGACCCTTTTTGTGGATAATCCTTCAAGCTTTCGCTCACTCGTTTCCATCTTTGATAAAATCGTATGTTTAAGAGCCCAATTTCCAATCATAGCCGCATCTACTCCGGAAATCGTTTTAAAAGTGGCCATAAGTGCGATCAAAAATAAGATGGTCATAAAAACTCTTTTGGACGTCCGTTTTATTAGTCCCATCCTTTCACTCCCCTCACCCTATTGGTCTCCAAATGATGGCCACATTATTCAAAAATGGAGAAAAAACTTGGTAAAGGTTGGAGTGAACAAAAAAGGCTTCGTGAAGAAAATCCATGATGAGAATGAGAAGAACCCGTTTTATACAAATCACCCATGAGGAGATGACCTAAAAAGAAAAAAGCCGGCTTTTCTTCGATTAGTCCATCAGTGCCTTATTAGAAGCTTTTGCGAAGGCATTCCCTCATTTTTTTGTTTCAAATTGTGCTACAATAATGCCAAAAATGATCTGGGGGCATGTATATGGCGGAACATCACTTTCGTTTAAAAGCAAACTGGCCCGGCCTGCGAAATGATGTTGGGGAAATAAAAGCTGGGAATTTACGGACAAAGGTTTCGATTCCGGCGAAAATGGACGGCCCAGGCGTCGGGACAAATCCGGATGAAATGCTTTTAGGGGCGGCAGCCACTTGTTATATCATTACATTGGCCGCCATGTTGGAACGAAGCAGGCTGGAGAAGAAACAGTTAACGTTGGAATCAGAAGGGATCGTTGAAGTAACCAATGGCGTATTGACTTATAAAAAAATCATCCATCGTCCGAAAATAGTCCTTCATCGTGATGCAACCGCCAAAGAAATCAGCCGAGCACAACGTCTTGCTGAAAGAGCAGAATCGTCCTGCATGATTTCACGAGCCGTCAAAGGAAATGTGGAGATAGAACTGGAAATAGACATTCAAGTTGCTTCCGAATAACCGTGAACATAAAACTTTTAACGATTTTGGAGCAAAAAAGAGACTGAATCCAAAAGAGTGATTTCCTTTTGGATTCAGCCCTTCAAAACATTCGATATCCTTTTTTTCTTAATTCCTTTATGACAATTCCCGATAAAACGGCCCCGGCTAAGCCGCTTAACAAAATCAACATATCGGCCGGTTTCAGTCCTATCAATCTTTCTCCTAACGTAGTGAAAGCCTCTCTAGTATGCGTTATATAAGAAAGCGTACTAATCCCATCTACAATGATCAACACAACGAGAGGATATAAAATCGACATGATCCATGTCATTCGAAGCAGCATATTTAAAATAAATCCAATTCCGAAAAAAAGCACAAAAAACAGCAGCATCGATATAAATAAAACAGCAATATGCACTAGGAAACACCCCACAGGAATAAAAAGTATACTGAATATTCTTATATACGCCAATCTTCCCGATTATTCCTCCATTCCAATCTCATTATTCTCTCATTTTTCAGTCCCTTTTGATTTCTAGCAGCGTTTCCCATTTTAAAAGGATAAATGCGAACGGGTAGTCCTTGCTGTTGATTTTTGTTTCAACGATCACACAAAAAAACAGAACGGCTTATTACGCCGTTCTGTCGTTGTAATACCTTTTTATTTGTTGTACAATCAGCCGTTTTGTTATCTGTAAAAGGCTTAGCTGACTGTCTTAGAAAAATTTGAACTTTCCTTTTTTCAGTACCAAGGACAAACCGCCAATCATAAACAAAGCACGGTTGTCAATCACTTTTTTCATAAAGGAAGCTTTTGTACCTTTCAGCTTTCTGCCGAATACAATTCCGATTGCGTCGTCATCGCCAAGAGAACATACCGTTCCTTTATTATCAAATACAAATTTTTGAGTTTCTTGTCCTTTTAATAAGGCTACGATATTTTTCGCACACACCACACCTTGCTGCATGGCAATTTGGGCAGTCGGCGGATATGGACGATTCGTTTCTTCATTAATGACAAGCGAACAGTCTCCTACAATAAACACATTATTGTAGCCAGGAGCTCGCAAATCTTCTTCTACTTTTACACGGGCACGATTGTTTTCAAAACCGGCTTTTTCAATGACAGAGTTTCCTCTAACTCCCGCAGCCCAAACAACAGTTCCTGCCTTAATTTCTTCGGTTTCATTTTCGCCTTTCGCTACGATAATACCGTCAGGAGTCGCTTCTTTAATGGCCGTGCCGATTCGGAATTCAACGCCTTTCTTTTGCAGCTGTTCCATTGCATATTGAACAAGTTCCGGATCAAATCCAGGAAGAACAGTTGGCGCTGCTTCTACGCAGATGATACGCACTTTTTGGAAATCAACGTCGTATTCGCGGCAAAGTTCAGGAACACGATTGGTCAATTCCCCTAAAAATTCGATGCCAGTAAATCCGGCACCGCCGACAACGATCGTTAAACGTTCTTCTTTTTTATCTTTTTCAGTGTTGTAAGTAGCAAATTGAGTTTCGATATGCTCGCGGATACGGCGGGCAGCATTCACGCTCGTGATCGCAAAAGCATACTCTTTCAAGCCTTTAATTCCGAATGTTTCCGATTCAGGTCCTAAAGCGACAACGAGATAATCGTAGTCCAATTCCCCGTTATTAAGAACTACTTTATTTTCGTTTGGTTTAATGTTTTCAACAGTAGCTTGAACAAATTTGACTTTGCTGCGGTTAATTACATTGCTGATCGCATAGCGCACCCGGTCGTGATGAAGGGTTCCAGCAGAGGCTTCGTGAAGCCAAGTCGTTTCATAGTGATAGTCATGTTTGTTCACTAAAACAATTTCCGCTTCGTTTTGGCTTAACATCTTTTGGAGGCGCGTTACAGTCATCAATCCACCATAACCCGCGCCAAGTACAACGATTTTTGGCTTAGTCACTGTTATCACTTCCACCTTTTTCTTTTAGTATGAGTGAATTCGAAAAAGTTTATTTCCTTTTTTGCAATTAAAAATATCACATGTGATATTTTTCACGAATGAGGGCATACAACAACTTTTTCGAAATTTGTCATAAAATCTTAACATTATTCCCTTATAAATAATATTCCTTTTACATATACTTTTCAACCCATTTCCTACAATTAAAAGGAAGTTTTCAAAATTATATCCCTTATAAAGAAAATGATGAATTTTGGTATTTTTTGAAATGTTTTTCTCTTGTTGTATTGAAAAATGGAAACACTGAATTGGAGTATGATAAAATGGTGTTTAATAAAACTTCCATTGGTCAATAAAGCGATGAATGCAAGGCTATCTGCTAGTATATGGAAATGGGGGAGATTGTTTTGAAAGAAGACTCAAACATGTACGATATGACGATTATCGGCGGTGGACCTACCGGCTTGTTTGCAGCTTTTTACGGAGGGTTAAGACAAGCGTCCGTAAAATTAATTGAGAGCTTACCCCAACTTGGCGGCCAGCTGGCTACTCTTTATCCGGAAAAATACATTTACGATGTTGCCGGATTTCCCAAAATTAAAGCACGCGATTTAGTTGAACAACTCAAAGAACAATTATCGCTGTTTAAGCCCACCATTTGCTTGGAACAAACGGTCACTGATCTTCAAAAATTGGATGACGGAACATTTCGATTAACGACAGATAAAGAAATACACTATACAAAATCTGTTATTATCACTGCCGGGATTGGAGCATTCCAACCTCGAAAACTGGAGCTTGAAGAAGCGGAGCAGTATGAAGGAAATCACCTTCATTACTTCGTAAACGATCTGGATACATTTAAAGGAAAAAATGTAGCGATATGCGGCGGAGGAGATTCAGCGGTCGATTGGGCATTGATGCTGGAACCGATCGCTAAAAAAGTAACGATCATTCACCGCCGAGATAAGTTCCGCGCCCACGAACACAGCGTCGAACAACTGAAAGCTTCTACCGTGGAGATCAAAACACCGTTCGTTCCGTCGAAAATACTCGGAGACGGACGTACAATCCATGGACTTGTTCTTAATGAAGTACGCGGAGAACGGGAAGAAACGATTGAAGTGGATGAATTGATCGTCAACTATGGATTTGTTTCTTCACTTGGTCCTATCAAAGATTGGGGAATCGAAATCGCTAAAAACTCCATTGTTGTCAATTCCAAAATGGAAACCAATATTCCCGGAGTTTATGCGGCCGGAGACGTTTGTACATATGAAGGAAAAGTAAATTTGATCGCAAGCGGATTCGGCGAAGCCCCTACGGCCGTCAGCAATGCAAAAGCTTTTATTGATCCAAAGTCCCGCGTTCAGCCAATGCACAGTACGTCTTTATTTGAACAATAGCAAGCTTTCAGGACAAAAGATTGAGCGGATGTTCAACCGGAACAGTTCCATATTGGACCGGCTCGTCAAAACAAGAACGAACGACTTCTTCATCGTGCAGATAGCTCATAAACATATACAATCCGCCGATATGTCCTTTGCCCAATATCGCTGAAAGACGGTTCGTTTTTGATTTTAAAGCCATGGAACATGCGCCGGGGAATCAGTACTCTAAAATAGCAGGAAATAGTTTCGTCCAAAACCAAAAGGCATGCATCATTCACGGCATGCCTTTTGGTTTTGCCGCAATTTCTAGTCATGGAATGAAAATCCGGCTTATTGGATGACTGTAAAAAAGTTATTTTATGCATATAAGTACGACTTTACATTTTTGCCTACAAAAGCTTTCCAAACGATGAGATTATATGGATTACTCCAATCGATTTCGTCTTGATTTCGTTCAAACATCTGATGAAGACGGTTGCTGTTAAAAATAATGGACCCCTTTTGATCAAATGCCACCCCGTCTACCCACAGCATCCGATCATCAGAGACGAAGCGATGGAACCGATTGTTCTTAGGAGAATAGACCCCGATTCCTTTCCCCTCCAGCATCGTATAAAAAACATTTCCTCTGTTGTCAGCGTGCATCCCGTCGGTGGTCGTCCCTTTGCTTCCAATCGCTTTAACCGCTCGACTGATTTCATCTAAGGGTGTTTGAAAGTTTCTCAAAAGCGCTGTATCGATCGCATATAAATTTCGACCTGTAACCGGGCAATAATACAAAGTGGAACGATCTGCGGACAACGCAATACCATCGCTCCCTATTTTAATCGGTCTGTCTTTAAAGACCGGTTTCGAGTCAATCTCAAAAACAAATCCGGGAAAATCTTGTGTGCTGTAATGACGGTCAAGCACACGTCTGAAAGTTTTGTTCCTCATATTGTATACGATGATTCCACCGACAACGGGATGGTCGGGCCAACCATTTCCGGAATCGGTGATGTAGACAAAACCATGTTTATTGTCTACAACCAAATCATTTAAAAAGGAAGTTCGATACGAAGCAATCTCATTCGGTATTTTGATCGAATCAATCAATTGATTCGTATTTAAATCCCATATAACCAATTTTTGTGAACCTTCCCGCGAAGGGGCATAGGCGATTTTCCCTTGATCTAACAGCCACATCCGGTTGTTTTCATCAATTTCATATCCCAGGACAGATTGCAGCACTCCAGGGTTGCCCGCCTTATTCCATTCCCAGCTTGGAAAAGCTTCTAACAGCGGTTTGCCGTTTTTTATGACAATGCGATTCATAGTAGAAGGGATGCCTTCTGCCCAGCGGGGAACAGATACATAATAGTTTCCTTGCTGATCAACCTTAATACCGGCAGGCATGGCATGTCTCCAATATCGATTTGCCTCAAATACCTGCTTCATCCTTAAATTTGGAAAATTCCAATCCAAATGGTTCCAATGTTCCAATGGAAGAGGATTTGATAGCGACCGATTTTCCCTTTCTCGTCTTGAAAAAAATACCGCAGCCGATAAGGATCTCGTTGGTATGGATGAGGATGTTGATAAGCATGTTGCAGATAAGGATACATTGGATAAGGGGAGAGCTGCGAAGAATAATACTGTCGCTCATCATTTCTCGGACAGTCACCGGTCCCGTTGTATTTGGAATCCTGCATGTCATCCAACCTCCTCTTAAGGTTTCTCGTGGTCCTTCCCTTTGATCAATATATGTCTGCTGTTCAAAAAGGCATGGGCTCAAGCCGGGCGTCATCATAGAATAGTAAGGCGGTGGCATAGTTGCATCCAAGACAAGAGGGAAAAAGAAATAACCGATTCCAAAGATAAAAGATCTGTCTTTTAACATCAAAAAAACGACCTCCTTTAACGATTTAACATAAACCGTTAAAAGAGGTCGTAATTAACAACCCTAAATCGCAAATTTTGGGGTTGTTTTTATTCAAAAATACAAGCACGGACTGCGGATTTTTTACTGGAATTAACAACCCTTACCGATTATGTTGCCGTTTCAAAACGTGCCGGAAAACTTAGCACTCTTCCGGCGTTCCAACGTTTTGCGCCGTACGGAATGATGAACCGCAACCGCATGTGGCAATAGCGTTTGGATTATCGATTGTGAAACCCCCGCCCATTAACGATTGTTTATAATCAATTTTGGTTCCTTGCAAGATCGGTGCGCTTGCTTTATCCACTAATACTTGAATGCCATGTTGTTCAAATTGGATATCGTCTTCACTTGCTTCATGGTCGAATCCCATTCCGTAAGATAATCCGCTGCAGCCGCCGCCTCTGACAGCCACGCGCAAAAAAGCGCCTTCTTCTTCATTTTCTTTCATCATATCTTTTATTTGAAAAGCTGCAGCTTCCGTAAGGCTAATGACTCCCTCCATCACAAAAAACCTCCTTTTGTATTGGATTTCCATTCTTTTGGAGTACAAACCGTCCCGATTAAAAACAGCGGATTCCGATGTTATTTGTAGTATAATCCGTTTTTCTTTTTTCCTCAATAGATCCGTTTGAAAACACACGAATAAGTCCCTGAATGATTTGACAATAAAATCCGTTTATGGGGTCATCTTTTCATTTTCCATTCAGATAATACATTCTCATAATAAAAAAGGCCTATTTAAATTTTTTTACAACGAATAAAGACCTATTTTAAAAATTTTTGTATAATGAAAAAGACCTATCAAATAAAATAATAAAACATCTCAGGAAGTGAACAAATTTGGCGGAAATCACACCATTTTACGAAAAAACTGAAGAATGCCCTCTTTGCAAAAAAATTTTCACCACCACTAAAATACGTTCCCGCTTTATAAAAGTGGCTTCTTATGATACAGATTTTTCCCCTGTCTATCAAGATTCTGAAATCAACCCGATCATTTACTTTGTAAACGTGTGCCCCCATTGCGGCTATTCTTACACAGAGGAATTTTCCCGATATTTCCCCCCGGCCGTTTTAAATGAAATCAAAGAGAAAGTTTGCTCGCGCTGGGTGTACCAGGACTACGGCAAACACCGCAGCATAAAAGATGGGATTAACAGCTACAAACTAGCTTATTATTGCGCCACCTTAAAGCATGAAAAAAATATCACAACGGGCGGGCTGGCATTGCGTACGGCTTGGTTATACCGTCTCTTGAAAATTCAAGAAGAAGAAAATCGTTTTTTAGAAATGGCCGTCAAACAATACGAAGATTCCTATTCAAAAGGAGACTTTTCACGAACAAAAATGTCTGAAATAAAACTTTTATATTTGATCGGGGAATTAAAAAGACGGCTGGGACACTACAAAGAAGCGACCTTTTATTTTTCCAAAGTAATCGAACGGCAAAAATTCGCTACAGAACCAAAGATTTTGGAAATGGCAAAAAATCAGTGGCAAATGATCAGACAAACAATGGAATAGAAAGGCGGCAAAGCCCGGTTCTTCTGTCAAAATTTGTTTTCTAAACAGCCTCTATATTCTATTTGTACGATGATTTTTGCCGTTTTCTCTCGCCCCTTTTCACACCAAGCCTCCCATCTTTAGCTCTCTCTTTTAAAACATCGGGTTTTCTTCGATATGTTTATATATATTCTTCACCAACTCTTCCGGAGAGTCCCCTCTTACAGGATCGCCGTTGACAAGGGCGAAAAGGGATTCTCCACAAAGAGTGCAATAATTAAGACAGCCATATTCGACAATGTCCAGATTAGGATCTTCTTCCAATATTTCAAGCGCTTTTTGCGCACCGCTTGCTAAATTGCTGACGCAGAATTCAATAATTGGATTCATATCATCACCCCAGGATTGATTGTACTATTGTTCCGCCGGTCAGAAAAGAAATGTATCTTGCCAATAGACATATGATGGAAACCCCTTAATAAGCTGTTGTGAAAAACATGAACTTTCGTTATACTCTTGTATGGGGTATTTTTATAGATAATTTTTCTTATTGCATTTTTCATATTGAAAGGGTTTTAAAACTGACTTAGCAGAACAAAAGGGGAAATTTTTTATGAGAAACTTGGTTTTACTTGGCGGAGGATATGGGAATATGCGAATATTGCTCCGGCTGTTGCCAAATCTTCCGGAGGATGTCGCCGTTACACTTGTGGACAAGGTTCCCTACCATTGTTTAAAGACTGAATATTATGCCTTGGCAGCCGGAACAACTTCCGACCAGCATGTACGGGTTCCCTTTCCTACTCATCCACAGCTTTCGCATGTTTTTGCAGAAATTACTGAAATCGATTTGGAGAACAAAACCATCCATTTGAGAGAACAAGATCCGATTATGTACGATGAGCTGGTAATAGGTTTGGGGTGCGAAGACAAATATCATGGAGTTCCGGGGGCGGCTGAGTACACACATAGTATTCAGTCGATTGAAAAAGCGAGAAATACATATCAGTGCTTAAACAATATGCCCGCTGGTTCAACCGTCGGCATCGTGGGAGCAGGTCTAAGCGGAATTGAACTGGCAAGCGAACTTCGAGAAAGCCGTCCTGATTTAAAAGTGAAATTATTTGATCGAGGACCAAGAATTTTATCCACTTTTCCTGAACGATTGAGCAACTATGTACAAAATTGGTTTACGGAACACGGAGTAGAAGTGATCAATGGCGCCAATGTGACGAAAGTGGAGCCAAATACATTATACAACCATGATGAAAAAATTGCTTGTGATGCGATTGTCTGGACTGCCGGCATTCAAGCAAACAGACTGGTCAGGCAATTGGATGTGGAAAAAGATGCTTCCGGCCGTGTGAAGTTAACCCAATACCACAATATTCCGAACAATGAACATGTTTATGTAGTAGGCGATTGTGCAAGCCTTCCTTATGCACCGAGCGCCCAATTGGCGGAAGAACAAGCAGAGCAAATCGTTCAAGTCTTATTGAAACGCTGGAAAAATGAACCCCTTCCGGAAAAAATGCCTGAAATTAAACTGAAAGGAATTTTGGGATCTTTAGGAAAAAAAGAAGGATTTGGTTTCTTGGCCGAACGTGCCATTACCGGCCGCGTCGCCCGTTTCTTAAAGTCCGGGGTTCTATGGCTGTACAAATATCACAACGGTTAATCGAAACAATCCCGGCTAACAGACGAACGGCCGGGAAAACCAGACTTTTCAAAATCAAAAGTTTGTATTGTAAAGGCCGTCCCTCCGTAACTGCAGCAATGAAAATATTCGGGCATCTTTTAATACGAAGGAGGTTCCCGGCCCCTTAAGTGGATCGGCTTTCTTTCAGCTCATTCATTGTTTTATGGAGCTTTGTATCCGTATTTTTCCATTTCTTCGCAAATGACTTTTAATCGCAGATTTCCTTCCCCGACCATTTTTCCTTCAACTAACACCACAGGATAAAAAAGATCTTCCTCAATCACTCGGGATGCGAAGCTTTTTTTCTCCTTGTCTTCAGGTGGATCATAAATATCCACATACGTCATCTTGAAAGGCTGATGTGGAAACTTTCTTTCCAAAGCTGCCGTCAACCACTCAAACGTATCTTTCGATGAAGGCAAATGAACACAGCTTGCACAAATCTGTTCTGCACCATATACGACAATTTCAATCGGCTTCTGCACCGCTCTCCCCCCACCCAAACCTTTGTCCGTTTCTCATCTTCATTTTATCCAAAATCTTTCAAAAACGAAACAAAGACGATAGATTTTTTTCATGATAGTCATTATAATAAACGTAGGAAAGGAGTCGATACAAATGTCCGATCAGGCAATGAAAGAACAAGTGCAAGAAGTGTTGGATAAATTGCGTCCGTTTTTACTTCGCGACGGCGGCGACTGTCAATTGATGGACGTTGAAGATGGAATCGTAAAGCTTCGGTTATTGGGCGCCTGCGGCAGTTGTCCAAGCTCGACTATTACATTAAAAGCAGGTATCGAACGTGCTTTGTTGGAAGAAGTCCCCGGAATCGTGGAAGTCGAACAAGTATTTTAAAAACGATGGAATTTGAAGCTGATCAGGAGAAAGATGATCCCTTGACTAAGCAGAACAAGACATAAAAAACGCTTGTCCTTATCCATATGTCCGAAGGGAGAAATTCTTTTCCTTGAATCAGCTTTTTTTTGAATTGCAGTCTTGATTGATTTCATCACCATTGTTTTCACAAAAGCAAAAATAATACGCAGAGTAAAAAGACCAACTTTCACATTCCGGAAGTTGGTCTTTTTTAGGCATAGTGTTTTTTTCGTTACCGTAAGAGCCACGGCACCACCGGAATTTGAATTCTTTTTACAGGCACTTCCGCCAGCTGATAAAACGAAGCCAAAAAATGTTCGTATTCTTTGGTATCTCGGATATATCGTGTTAATTGTTCTTCCAGTTCCTTTTTTCTTTGGGGAGAAGGCGTCATAAAATAATCTTCTACACATTCAAAAAAGTGAAGCGGAAACATGAGCCTTGCAAAAATCAATCTCCAGGAAAACACCGTCAACGGCTGAATCGATTGATACCCCTTTATAAATTGTTTAATCTCCGCCTTATATCTCGTTTGTTGATGCCAAAATTGATATCGAATCCACTCGGAAATATCCCTTGCCGCATGATCAAAAACCCAATCAAAAGGATTTTTGATGATATCCGTTTTTCCCCAAGTATCCGGTCGAAAACGTTCATGGCATATGGTCCCCGCGTCAGATTCCATTGGATCTTCATCCAACTCTGTATCGGCTACATACTGAATGGCATTTTCCGCCATTCCCATATAATACGGGAAAATATCCACGAATAAAATGTCAAACGGGTCGCTTGGAGATTGTTGAAGCAATCGGTGATAAAAGCCTTCAAGTTGCTCCAGCCTCTTTTCCCATAAAAACCGCCAAGTACCCATTCGATTCGTTTGAACCATCTTTTCTTGGATAAAACGGCCTCTGTAATGAAATTTGGCTAGCTTTCTGCCCATGTTGCTGTAGCTTCTCCCTTTTTTAACGGGATTACGCAAAACAATGAAGTCCTGCCCTTCCACCGTTTCTAAAAATTTTCCGTTTTTGGACAAACAAAAAGAAGATACTCCTCTTTCACCGAACTTTTGAAGATGCAGAGACATTTGGCGAAATTCGATGAGCATTTCTTGTGTCAATTTCGTAGCATTTATAATAGTATATAGATAACCCTTTGCTTTATATCGGATGGGTTGGTTAGAATAGAGGGCTTCTGTCTGGATGCCGTAATATTGCTCTAACAATTGAGAGTAATCCATTTCCATCCTCCTTTAGCCACTGGCCCCGTTTCGTTCCTTTCCGCGCCAAAAGCTTTCATGTTTCACCTGTGTAAATAAGCCACAAAAAATTTTGAAAGCATGCAGTTTGAACATACTAGTAATATATATGTATCTGGCTCCCATAATTGCGTCTATTGATTGAATTTATGATCCCGCTTTTCATCTGGCAAATCAATGAAAACGGACTTTCAAGATTGATTTCTTTCGTCTTCTTACAAAAGATGAATAAACCGATCGAATTCTTTATATTCCATCTTTTTTAATGGAGTATATTAAAATAGAAACAGCAACCTCGTAAGACAAAGAATATACTTTCCAAATATTACAGAAAAAAGGTGATGGTATGACAATGAAAAAAAGAGATGCATTAAACATGACAGAAAAAATGGCGCGCGAATGGCTGACAAAACGAGGAGTAACGATTGAGGATATCGCAAAACTGGTATTGTTTTTACAAAAAAAATACCATCCCAATTTGCAGCTGGAAGAATGCATTCAAAATGTAGAGGCTGTTCTCGGAAAGCGTGAAGTTCAAAACGCCATATTAACAGGCATACAATTAGATGTTCTGGCAGAGCAAGGCAAGCTCGAAGAACCATTACAATCGATTATTCAAACAGATGAAGGACTATATGGAGTCGATGAAATATTAGCTTTTTCCATCGTAAACGTATACGGTTCGATAGGATTTACAAACTATGGCTATATCGACAAAATCAAACCGGGTATTTTAGAATATTTAAACGATAAGTCTTCCGGAAAAGTAAACACATTTTTAGACGACATTGTCGGCGCCATTGCTGCGGCGGCTTCAAGCCGACTTGCCCACCGAGCCGGCAATGGCGATGAAACGATTGACTCATGAAAGGTAGTGTAAAAAGCGGACAGCCGGGCTCCCCTTCCCATTGTACGTCCGAAGGAGAACCCGGCTGTTTGTTTTCATACTTCCCACTCGCTAAGAGAATCAACAGTATAGGTCGGTTTTACTTCATAACGCTCCAAATGCTCTTTTAAAGTAACTCCAGTATGGACGAGGAGCGTATCCAAACCGGCATTAATACCTGCACGAATATCTGTATCATAATTGTCTCCCACCATTATGGTCTCTTCTTTGGAAGTTCCTAATGCTTCAAGAGCTTGTTCCATAATGATTGGTGACGGCTTCCCGATAAAAATAGGTTCCGTTTGAGTCGACACAGAAATAACGGATGTTAGTGCTCCGTTGCCCGGAAGAAAACCCCTCTCCGTTACAAGGGCAATATCGCTGTTAGTGGAAATAAACGTTGCCCCGTTGCGGACGCCAAGGCAGGCAAGAGTCAATTTTTCGTAGTTGATCGATCTATCTATTCCGATTACGACGAAATCAGGATTCTCGTCTACAAACCGAAATCCTTTTTCCGTCAATGCCTCTCGGAGTCCTTCTTCCCCAATCACATAAACAGAAGCACCTGGTTTTTTCTCATACATAAAATTGGCAGTCGCCATCGCTGTCGTATAGACTTGCTCCTTGGTGGCCGGAATATCAAAATCCCTCAATTTTGCTGCCACCTGTTCCGGTGTTCTAGATGAATTATTGGTTACAAACAAATAAGGAATATTTTTTTTCTTCAATCGATGAACGAATTCACCGGCGGCTTCGATTTTTTCCGTTCCTTTATACACCGTTCCATCCAAGTCTATTAAATAACCCTTATATGCTTTCATATGAACTCCTTCCAAATCGTCAGTCATATTCATAAAAAAACGCTCCCATAAAGAAAGAGCTGATCATAGATTTTTAAAAGCAGAAACCGGACCTAATTCATTGTTCAGATACGAACGAACTTTGATTGGAAATTGTTTTAATAATTCAAGATTTTTTTTGAATACTTGGTCCACTTTCTGATGATCAATGGTGGTATATTCCTGAACAAGCATTTTTCGGAGGCTGATGATCTCTTTTAAAGAGGCAGCCAATTCTTCTGTTATCACTTTTTCATCCAATAATATATCCACAATATCGTCATAACTTCCCGGATCTCTCATAATAAATCCATCGATAATATCATTTCCGGTATCAATGACCGCTTCAATGATCGAATGCGCCACACGCTCTAAAGCGGCCTTTTCTATACCTGTCTTCCAGTCAGTCTGTGTTTCCAATAAGCTTAAACGAACTTCCAAATACGTCAGCCTGTCTTCGACTTTGTTTCGATCTACAAAGTACACGGTACAACACCTGCCCTTATCTCTTCTCAGCCACTTTCATTGTACCATACTTCGCTGTCTCATGGTAAAATCAAAATACTGAGTTGAAGGGGAGGAATCTGGTTAATGGAACGCTTTTTTTTATATGACGAAACAGAAAAAACAAACATACGCTATATCAGTTTTATGGGAGAAAATCAGCGATTTGATCTAGCGATTATTCAAACAGATAAATACTACGGAAAAAAACTGGTGCTGGATTTGCTCGGAAACCGCTTTGCCATTATCGGTACGGATGATTTGGAAGAGCCCGGATATTTAGAAGAAGTGTACCGTCTTAGTGAAGCAGATGCTCAAGAACTCCGTGAACTTTTATATGAAATGATTTAAGCGAATGATCACCCTGATTTCGTCCATACTAACCGTATAGACCAAATACGGAGGTGCCGCCATGTCTCGTCGAGTTGGAAAAGTGGACAAAGAAGATCAAGCCTATTCAGATTTTTCTGTTGTCGAAACCATGAAAAATTTCCTAATACCTGAAGAAGTGCCGGAAGGACCTTATGGATCTCCAAGAGGGCAAGATACCCCTGTTGAAAATAAATCGACCCCTTGGGAAGAAGGCCAACGGCATCACAGTGCGTTCAATTATGAATTTAAATCGCTTCACGAAGGGCTTCCAAGGCAATATCCCGACGCCCACCTTCCTCATGATGACCCTGATCGCACTGAAGAACCGCCATACACTACAAACCGCAACGCCGACCCTTTAGATCCTGAGGGATAAGGTCCACTAACCATTTAAGGTCACTAGGGGTTAGTGGAACCAATCGGGCTTTTAGGGGCAGTTCCCTGTTCTCGGACTGCTCTTGTCTCTCTTCCCTTGAAGTGGGGGTTACAGCCCCTTAATGCGGGATAAGGTTCAACTACCTGGTTGAACCAATCGGGCATTCAGAGGCAGTTGAACCCTTCTTGGACTTTTTTTGAGAAGGAGACTTACTGCCATGCGGGACAAAATAAAACTTCCATCCGTGGTACACGGATGGATAGTTAAACTTATCATCCAGGAGGATAAAAGAAAATTCCCGCTGAAAAGGGCAGTCTTTTTCACAGGATCACTTTTCCTCTAAAAAAGGCATTTGAAAAGTACAGCCGATTAGCAAAAAAAGGACGGCAGCAACCGTTTTATTTTTTTACTTTTTTCAAGACAAAATAAGCGCATCCAAAATTGCAGTATTCATATAAATATTCTTTCAAAGTGCTAATTTTCGTATCAAAAGTTGCCTTTTGGCTTTGATCATCAAAGAAGCCTTTCAGCCGCAGCTGGCCATATCCCCAATCACCGACAATATAATCATACTTGCCTAATATCTCACTATAGCGATGGCGAAAAGCCGCTTCTTGAAAGCCGTTTTTGTAATCCTCTATTACTTCATAGCAATGATTATTGACGCAAATCATGCTTTTCACCTCATTCTGAAACCTTTCCTCACTGCCAAAAAATTTATTTGTTCCATTATAACATAACGAATCCCCCACAAATTACTAAAGGGAATTTAAAAAAAGATGGTTATCCTATGCCCAGGGGGGATAAAAAGATGAAAAAAAACATCTTTGCAGGATGCTTATTAAGTTTGGCGGTTTTGTCCGGCTGCAATAATGAAGCCGCTGACCGCGATCGTTCGGGAATTTACGACCGGAACGGAAACACACTCAATGTCAATAACGATCAAGATCTTTTTGATAAAAATCGAAAACCATACAATATCATGACAGATGACCGTGATGAGGCATTTGGCTATGTACGTCATCAAAAAAGCCCGATTCAAGGAAAAACCATTTCTTATCGAGACATGTACACTATGGACAGAGAGCAGGTGGCTGATACGATCAGCCGACTGAGCGTCGGACTTCCGGACGTAAAAGACTGCGCCACGCTTGTAACAGATGAGGAAGTGCTCGTAGCCTATGACCGTCGGCAAAACGCCCATACTTCCCGTTCTGAGACGGCAGATCAAGTGAAAAGAACGGCCATGAGCGTAGTCCCTCGCTGGTACCATGTTTATGTCACGGACGATCCAAATTTGAGAAGAGACGTTGAAAACCTTGCCTCCATGGATGCCAATACGAGAAATTCTGAAACAAACATCAATCGGACCATCAACCTCATGTTGGATCGTTCACCGCAAGGACGCTCCATAGTGGACGGCGAAAATCCGAATGGCGAACGCATTCACGACCCGCTCGAAGATGATAATCATGCACAAAAAAGAAAACATCAATGATCATGAAAATCCGGTTTTGCGAATCCATTCTCCTGGCAACAGGACATTCGCACGGATCCTGTCTAGCGGGAATCATCTGAATCTCCAAAAAATGGCAGAATCAGTTGAAAGCGGATGAAAGGAAAAACTTCCATACAGCTATTTTTGTTTTTCTCACTCGCTCTGGTTTGGACGGCTATATGCCCCCTGACACCTTATTTCAACATGTTTTATTTAGCGGAAAAAGTGAGTTCAGCAAACTACGCTGAACTCACATTTTCTATTTCGTCATCAATTCAAACTTTAGGCGTTTTGCGCTTCAATCCGATCCATAATTTCTTTTGCTTTAGAAGCTAAGTTGACTTGTTCATCCGCATGATAGGAAGAGCGAACAAGCGGTCCCGCTTCACAGTGGCTGAAACCTTTGCTTAAAGCAATTTCTTTTAATTCCGCAAATTCATCCGGATGATAGTACTTTTTAACAGGCAAATGCTTTTTCGTCGGCTGCAAGTATTGGCCGATCGTCATAATATCCACATGATTGGCCCTGAGATCATCCATCGTTTCGATAATTTCTTCTTTTGTTTCTCCAAGTCCGATCATAATGCTCGACTTTGTCGGAATATCAGGCTGCATTTCTTTGGCACGGCGCAAAAACTCCAATGACCGTTCATAAGTGGCCCGCGCCCGCACTCTTGGTGTCAGTCGTTTCACCGTTTCCACATTATGATTTAAAATATCTGGACGGGAATCCATTAAAATTTTCAAATTTTCTTCCACTCCGCCCAAATCAGAAGGCAGAACTTCTACAGTTGTAAACGGATTTTTTCTGCGAATGGCGCGTACTGTTTCCGCCATTACGGCAGCTCCTCCATCTTTTAAATCATCTCTTGCCACCATCGTCACAACGACATGTTTTAAGTTCATTTGTTGAACGGAATCAGCTACCCGTTCCGGTTCTTGCCAGTCAAGTTCCGACGGCAAACCAGTCTTGACTGCACAGAACCGGCAAGCCCGCGTACATACTTCCCCTAAAATCATGAATGTTGCCGTTCTTCTCACTCCCCAACATTCATGGATATTGGGACAGCGCGCTTCTTCACAGACGGTATGGAGGCTTTTCTCTCTCATCATTTTCTTTAAGCCTTTGTAATTTTCGTTTGTATTTAGTTTTATTTTTAACCAATCGGGTTTTCTTAAATATTCCTCCGTTTTGCTCATTTTTAACATCTCCATTTCTTTAGTAGCTTCCAAAGAGCCGAAAACAATGGCAATGTAATAAACTTCTCTCTTTGTTGCCACTTTACCATAGTTTCCAGTGGAAACACAAGCATTCAGAATTCATGATTGCCAATATTTTAACTCATAAAGAATCCTTTTTCTTCAAATAGTATAGTTATCGATTATTTTATTTGAAAGGGAGGCTTTCATTTGAAAAAAATGGTTTTCCTGCTATTATTGCTGATCCTCTTCCCTTCTTATTCCTTGGCGGCAGAGAATCAGACAATGAAGGAAAAGCAGATTTTCAAACAACGGATAGAGTTATATAAAAAAATGCAAGCTGCAACGAACATTCCTTGGTATTACTATGCAGGGCTGGACCAATATGAACGAAACTTACGCCTCTTCCGAAAAGACTTGCCTAAGCCTAAAGGAGCTATTTCGATTTGGATCCCCCCCGAAAAATGGTCTGGTTTGGTAAACCCGAATCGCGAAGACACCAATCCGAAAACGATTGCCTTTTTTAACGGCTATGGGGTGGATGGAAATGGTGATGGAAAGGCGGACAGAAACAACGATGAAGATTTGTTGGCAGCCATCGGCCAGCATTTTCTGAAGTACGGAACCGATGAAGATAATATCCGCATCGCATTATGGGCTTATTATAAAAGAGATAAAGCGGTAAGCATCATTATGGAACAGGCTAAAATCTACAAAGTTTTCAATCGTCTTGATCTTTATGACAGAGCGTTCCCGATTCCATTAAATTACAATTATTCATATAAAAGTACTTGGGGAGACAGAAGAGGATGGGGCGGCCGCCGTATACATGAAGGAACCGATATTTTCGCTGATTATGGTGTTCCTGTCCGTTCTACATGCTACGGCATTGTCGAGATGAAAGGATGGAATCGATACGGCGGATGGAGAATCGGCATTCGCGATGTCAATAATACGTACCATTATTTTGCCCATTTAAGCGGTTTTTCCAAAAATCTAAAAGTTGGGAAAGTCGTAAAACCCGGCACGGTCATTGGCGGAGTCGGCAGCACTGGATACGGTCCGCCGGGAACGGCAGGAAAATTCCCACCTCATCTTCATTACGGTATGTATAAAGATACGGGCACGACCGATTATTCTTTCGATCCGTATCCTCACTTAAAACAATGGGAACGAATGGAACGATTAGAACGTAAAAAGAATAACTCTTAACCGTTGCCCCTTCTTCAAAAATCCCGTTCAAAAAAGCTTCCTTAAAATATGCGCACCATAAAAAGATATCATGGCGTTCCCGATTCCTTAGCCCGAATGGGAACGCCTGGCTTTTTATTTCGCCGGAATTTCAACAGAAGAATGGCCATTTCCGCCAAAAAATTGAGGCACGTCTCCTTGAATAATTCCCATTGCCACCGGAATATCCTGTTCCACTTTGGTTGTTTTGGTCGAAAAAGGAATAATGATTTGCACATTAACTTGAACATGGATGGCCACTTCTACATAAGCATTGTTTATGCCATAAGGTCTTACCGTCGATTTTACATCAGAACGAACATCGCCGACCGCATGAAAACGGACAGGGACATTCGGGCCCAAATTGCCGAGAATGGCGTTATTCGTTGCCTGGCCTAACGGAACGGAAAATACGATCCCTTCCAGTTTTTTTGATTGCTGAGGATCTAATTTGACATCCGCATAGTCCAACGGTTCGAGTTTCCCTTTTTCCGCTTCCCGCAAATTGTTTTGAACTTGATTCGTTACCTCTCCCAAAATCCGATTAATAATTTCCGTATTCAGTCTAGTCGTAGAAGACTTGCTTTGATCGCGATTCGGAACGGTTTCGATAATGTCGTTAATATCCATGACGTTGGTCACTTTTTGGTTAATAGCATTATTAATGACCATGGAAGCAATTTTTTTCGTTTCTGATTCCGCATAGCTCATTAAAGTAGGCTTAATCCCTGCATTAATCAGCCATAAGCTTAATGCAGTAAAGCAGGCAAAAAGAATGAACGTGATGACAAAAACATACCGTAAAGGCAAAGGTCCTCTCCGGGGTTTGTACTTTCGCAATGCAGGCAAAAAAATCCCCCCTTACAAGCTATATGTATGCTCGTAAAGAGGGAATTCATTAATCATTTTTATTTTGCACCTTCACATGTAAATGCGCTTTCTTGCCCCGAATGCATTTAAGAGCCAAACGTCGTGAAGCCCATTCTTGCTCACTTTCACACGGCTAAAACACTGAATATCCTTAATGAATCGCTTTCCTATTTGAAATCGGTCTATTGGGCATAAGAGGGGAGAGCCAATCAAATGGGGAAATGCCAGCCACCGCACTGTCCGTCTATCAATTCCAAATATCTTCGATAATGTTGTACTTACCCAAATACGCGCACTAATTTCCATTCCATCAGATCACGCAAAAATTCCGGCATATAATATTGCTTTTCTTGAGCACGAACTAATTCCGGGAAAAAAGCGCCGTATGTAAACAGATCCGGTACGGCTAGACGATATTGTTTGTCCAAGTTCAGCTCTTGTCCATTTATTTTAACGGAACCGTTGTCTCTGTCGATATCGATCCGATCATATACAAATTCACCCCATATTTTCCCCCTGAATCCAAATCCTTTTACCTGCATATGAGGCCATTTTTCATCCAAAGTTTGATCGATGATCTTTTTCAGTACTCCTCCGTTGAGGGTAATGGCACAAGGATTAATCGGATGAGGCAATAGTTGATGAAGATCAAACTTTGTAATCGTTCCTTTTCGAAGCGGGCGAAGAAGAAGACCGGCATTTATAATGGCGCAATCAGCATCGCACCATTCTCTTAAGCCTTCGCACAGCCATTCCGCTAACGGTGATGCTTTAAACCAATTAATCGAGAGCTCGCGATCTAATTTTACGACAGGCTGGCTTAACAAACGCTTTCCCTCGCTTTGATAACGGGCCGTTTCTTCTTCCTCGCCAATAGCAGGCTTCAATTCATGGACATCATAAAGCAGCGCTTTTTTCTCTATCCCTTTCTTCGATGCAGGTTCGATCTCCACTACAATATGTCCGACGTAATTCCCGAATTTTCCGGCCGCTGCTAATAGTGTATCGTTGACCCATTTCCCTTGATGGTAAATATGATGGGTATGAGCTCCCATCACTATATCTACCTCTTCCATTTCCTGTGCAATTTTATCATCTTCATGCATGCCTAAATGGGAAAGAACGACTACTAAATCTGTTTCTTGCGCCAAATATTCCACCTGCGCTTTTAATTCATCAAGAGGCAGCGTTATTTTCCATCCGAGAAGATGATAAGATTCAGGTAAATAGGCAGTGACGCCCGTAACGCCTACTTTCCAGCCGTTTTTCAGCTTATAAATATGATAAGGACGACACCAAGTGGGTCTCTTTCCATTTTCATCATATAAATTGGCGCAAATGACGGGGAATGCGGCCTCCTCATATAAATGATTCAATCCTTCTTTAGGCAACGTCATCCCTTCATTATTCCCGATCGTTGCCCCATCATATCCCGCTTTATTTAACAGCTTGACATTGCCTTTTCCTAGAGTAGCCTCTGTATAAGGATGGGAACGATCAATATGGTCCCCGATATCAAAAATCAGCACGCTTTCCCCCGCTTCTTCATGCCATTTTTTTCTTTCCTGCAGAAAACGGCGGATTCGCGGCCAATTTTCAAAATGGCTGTGAAAATCATTTGTGTGGTAAATATGAATCGTTTCGCTCACCGTCTTACCTGATGACTAAAAACTGAAAATGCCAACCGCAAGGATACGAAACATAACATCGCCGACCTTTTCGGCATATTCACCGGCCGTCAGGCGGCATGTGAGTCCAGAAACAGGAAAACTTTGTTTCCTTTCCGTTCATGATGCGATCATGACATTATACATTGGCAGCCACCAGGTTTCCACCTCCTTTCCTGAAACGGTCGCCTGTCGGATATGTGGAAGGAGTAAGAAAACTCTATCATTATTCACTTTTTCTTAAAGTGATTTTTTTCAATACTTCCATCTTACACATTTCTGACAGCTTGGTCCAAAAATCTAATTCTGGTGTTAAAATAAATTTAATTGCCTAGGTGCCAGTCCTTCATATTCTAACCCTAATAAATCCATCATTTGTTTGGCATTATCAGCTGCATCCCCGCCGGAATTGTTATTAAAAACGACATAGATTTCTTTGCTTTGCTTCTCTAAATCGAGTAATTTTTCTTTCCATGAAAGCAATTCTTCTTTATTATAACGATATAAATATCGAACCTCTCGCCAATTGCCTTGATTGGGCTTTCGCCAGCCATGGATATTCCGACCGTGAAAACGGACAAGCGTCTTTTGAGGGTCCGTTGCTTCGATAACAGCCGGTATGGAACCACTGCCCGCTTGTGGTTCGTCGCAAACGCTATGAATCCATCCTTCTCGTCGCATAAAATCTAACGTCTTATCTTTCCATGCTTTCGAAAACCATGATTGGTGGCGAAATTCAAGAGCCGTTGGAACATCCTTCATCCACTCTTTGCAATATCTTAAATAATCGACATTCTTCTTTTGGCAATCAAACCACGGTGGAAATTGAAAAAGAACCATGGCTAATTTTCCGGCTTGTTGATAAGGCTGTATAGAATCCAAAAAAGCTGCAAACATTTCCTTTTTAGACGAAAAAGGCAGCTTTCCACGTTCATGTCCGGTCATTCCTTGATAGGCTTTTACGATAAACTGAAACTTTTCAGGCGTGTCTTGCACCCATTTTTCCGCATTTTTTAAAGGTTGAATGGCATAAAACGAAGCGTCGACTTCGACAATCGGAAAATGCGCCGCATATTCTTTTAGCTTATCACGTGGGGAAATGCCATCAGGATAAAGGGAATGATGATCTCCCCAGCCTGTTACCCCGATCCAAATCATATTTTATACCTCGCTATCTTCAAGTATAGTGTGTTTTTTCTGTATAACCCTTTTGAAACGAAATAAATCCAGACAAAAAGAAAAGGCCTAACTTCCTCAGACATAATAATGGAAGAAAATTTTTCCATTGATTATGCTCATAAGGAATCTGGCCCGGATGACGAACCTGATGAACAGGTCTTAACCGATGGATCCTTCCATTTCGATTATAACAGAACGAAACCTAAACTTGAAAGTGCATAAAATGGTTTCGCAAAGTGGAATTTTTGAGCAATGTTGGTATCAAAAGTAGTATCACAATTTTTATTTTTGGTGGGCAATCAATGGGCAAGTCCATCATTTTTATGGGAACAATACATCGGGAAAGTGCGTTTAGGATGTCAGATGTCAAAAACAAAAAAGGAAGATCATAGAAAAATGATATTTGATTTGAGCAATATTTTTTGCTCTCCGCTTCTTTAGCTCCTGTTTGCAAAGTTCTCATCCGCTCACTTTCCCTTTGGATCCATTTAAGTTTCAATATTATTTTTTAGATCACTTGATTTTTTAAATCAAAGTGTTTGCTGATGATCATGGCTCTCTAATTCTATTTTATGTTTCGGCTTATACTCAGATAAATAAATAGCGACTAAAATGAAGAAAGCTCCTAACCACTCTAACCCTTGAACAAATTCTTTAAGAAGGATAAATGCAAATATAGTAGCAAATACAGGTTCTGTCAGTTCAAAAAACTGAACTTTATTAGCTTCAAGATAATTTAGTGCCTTTGTGGTACAGTAAAAGCCTCCTATCGTTGGAAGAATCGCTAGCCCCATAAGCGATGGAACGGATCCAAGGCTAGGCCATACGAATCCTTCTTTATAAAACGGAAGAAACAGATAAAAACTCCCAAACAGCATTAAATACCAGATGAGCGCTAAATCTCCGTCTAGTGCAAATTTTTTGGTAAACACTAGGAACAAACCATATCCTATTCCTGCAATTGCGGCCAAAGCCGTGCCAATTGATCCTCCGTGAATGTCCCCTTCCGAAAAATGCATGATGAGTAATCCTATTAGAAGCAAAACTAATCCAATATACTGATACTTTCTTTTTATTTCCTTCAGAAGGATGGAGCTGAATATGAAGGTTGTTAGGACGGAAGATCCTAACAAAATAAATACTACAAAGGATACGGATTCATATTTATACGCTGTCGTTTCAAAAAAATACAAAACAAAGATTCCCAGGAATGAACACAACAAAATATGCTTTATTTTACTTTTCAAACGAATGATATTAGTCCGGAGTGTTTTATTGCCTAACGCCAGTATGGAAATAAAAACAAAAGCTATCAAACATTTATAAAAAGAAACTCCCGCTGGTGTCAGGTTACTTTGAAAGGATCCCTTACTAAAAATTCCAACTGTTCCATTCAAGATGGCTGCAGATAACGCAAAGACGGCTCCCATTATATATGTTTTTTTCATTAAGCATTATTCACCTTCTGTTTTAATATTGGAAGTTTATGATTCTTGAGTAAATCTTGAATTAATGGAGGGTTGGAATTAGCCGAGAAGAAAACCCCTCCCATTTGTAAATTCCATTCTCGATACGTTTCATCCTCCATCATGATTTTGTGAGCTTTCCCAATATTCCAATAAGGAATGCTAGCCTGTAAATGATGTGTTAAATGATAATTTTCCGCATGAATACTAAGGAAGAACGCTTCTATCCAATGGCTGAATCGATTACGGGTCATGTATATAGTTTTTTTATTCGTTAGAACTAACGGGTAATGTTCTGCTAGTTCAATAAACCAGCCGATTACCATAAATGAAGTAAAATATGGGACTAACCAGTACAATAAAAAGTAATTCAATACTCCGAAATAAAACAAAGTACCAAGAATAAGCAGCCAATATATAACCATAGCTAAGTATTGCTTGGGATATTTTCTAAATTGTAACATTCTATACTTAAAAACATAATAGGCGTAACTAAGGATATTAAGTAAAAATAATGGCTTCAATACATATTTGAATAAAAATTGATGATTGATTGTTTTTTAATTGATATAATCCAACGTCTATATGGTATTGATAATCCGGGTCTTTTTCCGGATCACCTAGATGAATATGGTGGCCTTTCACATGTGATTCCTTGTAAATATTAAATTCTTGTCCAATAAGATATCCAGAAAAATATGTTCCTAAAATATAATTTAACTTTCTGTTTTTAGCTAAGCATAAATGGGAAGCATCATGTAATATAGTTGCTAATGCTCTTTGTCTAGCTCCTATCACCAGTACAGATAAAGGGTATAAAATGATGCTGATTTTTCCTAAGTAAATGGCTAGAGCAATCACTAAATAATCATATAACAGACCTATTGCCCCTCGATAATTATTAGATTGATATAACGGTTATCTCTTATATCCTTTGAAAAATGATAATACTCACAACTGCCAAAAAAATCACCAGTTGTTATTTTTTGGTAAATATAATATGAATTGTATATCAACCCAACAAATCTGTCCATTATTTTTTGTAAATTAATCCTTCTTGCCATTACTTATAAAGGGAAAGTCCTCCCACCCTTTCGCCCCGTCGCCATTCGAAAAAATTGATAATGGTTTTAAGAAATTAAGATAATGGCCATCATTTCAGTTTCAAGATTACGCAGCAATATAACTCTTTATTTTTCAGAATAGTTCGGCACAAAAGTGTAAAATCCTCTTTTTTGGTTATTTTTTGTATCCACTGCCCTGACATTGACAACACTTTCAAATCTCACCCGCTTCATGTTTTCATGGCCTTTGATGCGGATTTCCTTGTGAACTGGATCTAGATTCGTGAAAGGAACCAGTTACCTGTTCCGTAATTTACTTATATCAAACTTTGAATATGACAAGAAAATATAATTCTATCGCGTAGTGAACCTTTCCACCCAAAATCCTGTGTCTGATATGGGTTTAGGTTTGGGCATTTGCAACATTCCAACATGCTCTGGCAGCACCATTTCTATGTCCATTGTTATGCCCCACTCTATATCTTGATCGGAATAAGTGATACGTTGAAGAAACGTTCAATGTCAACAAAAGAAGAATCAAGGTAAGGCGTTCGTTCTTTATCCAAAAAATTTATTGGAGATATCTTAGAAGAAAAAAGAATCCGCAGAAAATACTACGGATTCCATGAGGGCTATTTTGTATTCAACGGTATCGCCTCATAATCACTTATTCAAATGATCACAAAAAGTTTCAAGAAGTCTCCCTGAGTTGCAGATTCCGGTTTGCGGCATAGTCGTGCTTCATATAGTAGAAGCCAGGATAATATTAAATATGTATCCGAACGGCTTGGCCACGCAAGTATAAAAACAACCGCTGACACATATCTGCACATTGAAGATGATGCGCTCGAATTGTATCAGCGGTGTAACAAATGGTTATAAAATGGTGGATGGATTGTGGAAGCTCCTACTATAAATTGATAAATCGTTGATCATATCAACGTTATCCGATGCTTCCTTCCATTTCAAATTTGATTAATCGGTTCATTTCTACCGCGTATTCCATTGGAAGTTCCTTCGTAAACGGTTCGATAAAGCCCATTACGATCATTTCTGTAGCTTCTTCTTCGGAAATTCCGCGGCTCATCAAATAAAATAATTGTTCTTCCGACACTTTGGATACTTTTGCCTCATGTTCAAGCGAAATATTGTCATTTAAAATTTCGTTTGCCGGGATGGTATCCGATGTCGATTGATTATCCATAATCAGCGTATCGCATTCAATATTGGAGCGAGCTCCGTCCGCTTTCCGTCCAAAATGAACAAGACCGCGATAGTTTACTTTACCGCCATGTTTAGAAATGGATTTAGACACGATAGTGGAAGAAGTGTTTGGAGCAAGGTGAATCATTTTCGCTCCGGCATCTTGTACTTGCCCTTTGCCGGCGATTGCGATGGAAAGGGTCATTCCTCGAGCCCCTTCTCCTTTCAGGATAACAGCCGGATATTTCATCGTTAATTTGGATCCGATGTTGCCGTCAATCCATTCCATCGTGGCATTTTCTTCACACACGGCGCGTTTTGTAACCAAATTATAAACGTTGTTCGCCCAGTTTTGAATGGTCGTATAGCGGCAATAAGCACCTTTTTTCACGAAAATTTCTACCACTGCACTATGAAGCGAATTCGTTGTATAGACCGGTGCTGTACAGCCTTCTACATAATGAACGCTTGCTCCTTCATCCACAATGATGAGCGTTCGTTCAAATTGTCCCATATTTTCAGAATTGATGCGGAAGTAAGCTTGAAGGGGAGTATCCACTTTTACACCCGGCGGAACATAAATGAATGATCCCCCCGACCACACTGCAGAATTTAACGCAGCAAACTTATTGTCTGAAGGCGGGACAACTTTTGCAAAATGTTCACGGAATATATCTTCGTTTTCTTTTAAAGCAGAATCGGTATCTTTAAAGATAATCCCAAGTTTTTCTAAATCTTGTTTCATATTATGGTAAACAACTTCTGATTCGTATTGAGCGGACACTCCGGCAAGATATTTTTGCTCTGCTTCCGGAATTCCCAATTTATCAAACGTTTTCTTGATTTCCTCCGGCACTTCATCCCAAGAACGACCTTGATGCTCCGTTGGTTTTACGTAATACGTAATTTCATCAAAGTCTAGTGCAGAAAGATCGCCTCCCCATTGCGGCATAGGCTTCGCATAAAATTGTTCCAAGGATTTCAGCCGAAATTCCAGCATCCATTGTGGTTCTTCTTTCATTCGAGAGATTTCTTCCACAACTTCCCGAGTCAATCCGCGTTGTGTACGGAAAATCGAGATGTCTTTATCCCTAAAGCCGTATTTATAATCACCGATTTCCGGCATTTTTTTTGCCATATTCATTTCCCTCCTTTGGAGATTATGCCCCATCAAAAACTTTCTTTTTCAACCTCCCCTTCTTACAGGAAGAGGTTGAACCCAAACACTAAATGATGATTGCATTTTCAAAAGGTTTAATGAGCTACTTGATCTTTTAAACCTTTTTCCATGGCCTTCCAAGCTAATGTAGCGCATTTAATGCGGGCCGGAAATTTAGAAACGCCTTGAAGTGCTTCCACGTCGCCAAGGTCTAGATCATCAGGATAATCTTTTCCCTGCATCATGTCAGAAAAAATCTTAGACAGCTTTAAAGCAGTCTCGATATTTTTCCCCTTAATCGTTTCGGTCATCATGGAAGCGGAAGCCATTGAAATGGAACAGCCTTCTCCTTCGAATTTAGCATCTGTCACTTTACCGTCTTCTACATTCATGGTCAAATGAATGCGATCCCCGCAAGTCGGATTATTCATATCGATCGTCAAGTTCCCGTTTTCTAAACTGCCTTTGTTTCTTGGATTCTTATAATGATCCATGATCACGTTTCGATACAACTGGTCTAAATTATTAAAAGACATTATTGAAATACTCCTTTGTTTTCAAGATACCCGAAACAAAGCGGTCAATATCCTCTTCCGTATTGTATAAATAGAAGCTGGCTCTTGCTGTTGCCGAAACATCGAGCCATTTCATCAACGGCTGCGCGCAGTGATGTCCGGCGCGAATGGCAATTCCTTCCGCATCCAGCACTGTCGCTACATCGTGCGGATGGACGCCTTTTATATTAAAAGTCACTAATCCTGCTCGTTTCATCGGATCTTTCGGACCGTAAACTTCGATTCCTTCCACTTCACTCAATTTGTCCAATGCATATGCAACGAGATGATGCTCATGTTTTAAAATCTCATCCAAGCCAACTTCTTCAAGAAACTCAATAGCCTTGCCTAAACCGATAGCTCCGGCGATAATCGGAGTTCCTCCTTCGAATTTCCAAGGAAGCTCTTTCCATGTCGAATCATACAAACCGACAAAATCGATCATCTCGCCGCCAAACTCTACCGGTTCCATCTTTTCCAGAAGCTCTTTCTTACCATAAAGAACACCGATTCCGGTAGGACCACACATTTTATGTCCGGAAAAAGAGAGAAAATCGCAATCGAGATCTTGAACGTCTACTTTCATATGAGGAACGCCTTGCGCACCGTCCACCGCCAAGACAGCTCCATTTTCATGAGCAATGTTCGCTATTTCTTTGATCGGATTGATCGTTCCAAGTACATTGGAAACAAGGGTGACAGCCAAAATTTTCGTCTTCGGGGTAACGGTTTCCCTTACTTTTTCAAGCGTAATAGTGCCGTCTTCCTCCAACGGAATGTATTTCAATTCCGCTTTCTTTCTTTTGGCAAGCTGCTGCCATGGAATTAAATTGCTGTGATGTTCCATATAGGTAATGACGATTTCATCGCCTTCTTTCACATTTTCCTCGCCATAGCTGGCCGCAAGCATATTAATGGAAGCAGTCGTTCCTCTTGTAAACACTACTTCTTCCACTGATTTGGCGTGGATAAACTTGCGAACTTTTTCCCTTGCCCCTTCATAAGCGTCGGTTGCTTTCGTGCCGAGCGTATGAACACCTCTGTGGACATTCGAATTATAGCCTTTGTAATATTGTTCGATTGCTTCAATGACGGATAACGGCTTTTGCGAAGTAGCTGCGTTGTCTAAATAAACTAAAGGATGGCCATTGACTTCTTGATTCAATATCGGAAAATAGTTTCGAATATCATTCACATTCATTTTACCGAACTTTCCTTTCAATGACTTGAATAAGCTGTTCTTTTACCCCTTCAATCGGCAATTGGTTGACAACCGGAGCCAGGAAGCCATGTATGATCAATCGTTCAGCTTCTTTTCGCGGAATTCCGCGACTCATTAAATAATAAAGCTGAATGGGATCCATACGACCGACCGAAGCAGCGTGACCGGCCATTACATCGTCTTCATCAATCAACAAAATAGGATTGGCATCCCCGCGGGCATTTTTGCTTAACATCAGCACTCTGGATTCTTGTTCAGCATCCGATTTGGAAGCGCCATGCTCGATTTTACCGACGCCGTTAAAGATCGAAGTCGCTTCATCTTTCACAACACCGTGCTTTAAAATAAATCCTTGCGTATTCTTTCCAAAGTGTACAACCTTTGTCGTAAAGTTTTGCACTTGCTTGCCTCGGCCTACGGTTACGGTTTTGGTATCTCCATAAGAACCGTCGCCTTCCAAATAAGTTGTATTTTCAGAAACCGTATTGCCGTTATTCATAAGCCCGAGAGCCCATTCAATCCGTGCATCTCTTCCGGCTGTGCCTCGGCGATTGACATACGACGTCACGCCGCTGGCAAGGGTGTCTACAGCCCCGTAAGTTACTTTTGCACCTGCTTCAGCAACGACTTCTGTCACGATATTCGCAATTCCTTCCGGTACTTCTACAGTGGAAATATAATTTTCCACATAGGTGACGGAACTGTTTTCATCTGCAACAATTAACACATGGTTAAACAAAGGAACTTGGTTGTCGTCTTGAAGGAAAACGGCTTGAATAGGATCCTTCAACTCCACGTTTTTGGGGATATAAAGGAATACTCCGCCGTTTAACAAAGCTGCATGCAGAGACGTTAATTTATTTTCGTCTGCTTTCACATGTTTCATAAAATATTTTTGCACTAAATCCCCATGTTCTCTTAACGCTGTCAAAATGTCGGTAAAAATGACGCCTTTTTCTTTCAGTTCATCCGTTAACTGCAGATAAGCCGGAGTCTGGTTTCGTTGAATATACAGATTTTTCTCGGTTTCCAAACGAATCAATGCTTTTGCGTCTTCAGGCAGCTGTTCAAGAGATTCAAATGTATCGCTTTTTACATAGTGCGTTTGAAATGACGTAAAGTTCCATTTATCTATTTTCGTTTTGTCCGCCTTTGGCAACGGAAGGGTTTCAGCCTTCTCTAATGATTCGATTCGAAGAGCTGCAAACCATTCCGGCTCGCCGTTTTCTTTTGAAAACGACTGGATATACTCCCGATTAACTGGTAATTTTGTTTCCACCGTCATGTTCATCCTCCTAACTGTTACGCTTCTTGACCGACTGTTTCGTCTTCAATGCCCAGTTCTTTTTTGATCCAATCATAGCCGTTTTCTTCAAGTTGTTTAGCCAATTCAGGTCCGCCGGATTTTACGATCCGTCCTTGCATCATGACATGAACATAATCAGGAGTAATATAATTCAACAAACGTTGATAGTGCGTAATCATAATGCATCCAAAATCGCTGCTGCGCATGGAGTTGATTCCTTTGGCAACGACTTTCAAAGCATCGATATCAAGTCCTGAGTCGATTTCATCCAAAATGGCGAATTTTGGTTGAATCATCATTAATTGAAGTATTTCATTGCGTTTTTTCTCACCGCCGGAAAAACCTTCGTTTAAATAGCGTTGCGCCATATTTGGATCCATTTCCAAAAACTCCATTTTTTCATCCATTTGGCGAATGAATTTCATCAACGAAATTTCATTGCCTTCACCACGGCGAGCGTTAATGGCGGAACGCAAAAAGTCCGCATTCGTTACCCCGCTGATTTCGCTTGGATATTGCATCGCCAAGAACAATCCGGCACGAGCCCGTTCATCGACTTCCATTTCAAGAACATCTTGTCCGTCAAGCGTAATGCTGCCTTTTGTTACTTCGTATTTTGGATGTCCCATAATCGCGGATGATAACGTTGATTTACCTGTTCCGTTCGGTCCCATGATTGCGTGGAACTCTCCAGTTTTTACTTCAAGATTCACTCCTTTTAAAATCTCTTTTCCCTCTATCTCAACGTGTAAATCTTTAATTGTTAGAGTTGAACCTGCCATTCTTTTCTACCTCCGTCAATTTCGATATATGCTGAATACCCATTTCATTCTCAATTTATTATCATTACAATCTTATAACAAATGAAAACTAATATCAACTTTTCCAATAGTTCTTTTCCGTATTTTTTTGAATAATTTCGACTTTAGTTATAAAATTCACAATTGTTTTCTATGCAGAACGGCGGTGGTAGTCGATATTCACTATTTTAACGCAATTTATTATTGAAAAGAACAAACCAGCGTGGGGCTCACACTGGTTTTCCCAAATGATAAAGCTTTCGACAGTACAGCTTTCCGTTCATTTCAACGACAATTTGTTTGGATTGGCAATGATCCTTTTCTCTTCGCTTTTCCACTTTCATCCTCACTTCATGATTGCTCCCGTAAACTTTATACCCTACACCATGAGCACAGTACATGGCCTTTTCCATGCTCTCCGTATATTGAAGTGTTAAAGAACAAATAACGAACCAGTCCTCTCTAAGTTTAAAGTTCTTCTCAACCAACGACAGAATCAAATAATAAACCTATATGAAAGAGTCATGTTCGTTATGAATGTTCTTATCGGCCGTCTATAGTTATTTAACCTCTCTTCACCATTTTAAACCTTCATTGAAACATCCAAACTTATTCTTTCCTTGAGCGATTGGGACTATGCGAATAATACATGTAAGCCAAGCGGACGCTGTGAAATAAAAAGCTCCTCCACAATAAAGGAGGAGCGATACATCTTTCTTTTCTTATTTGTTGACAGGCACTACAGCGCCGCCCCATTTTTTCAAGATAAAGTCTTGAATTTCTTTAGAATGAAGGACGTCGACAAGTGCTTTAATTTTCGCTTTCTTTTCATCGCCTTTGCGGACAGCTATGATATTAACATACGGAGAATCTTTGTCTTCCAAAGCAATCGCATCTTTTAACGGATTTAATCCCGCGTCAAGAGCATAGTTGGAATTGATTAACACAGCATCGCCTTCGCCGTTTTTATATACTTGTGGAAGCATGGACGCTTCAACATCGTATTTAAATTTAAAATGTTTTGGATTTTCTGCAATATCTTGAACCGTTGCGTTTTCTTTATTCACGCCTTTTTTCAGCTTAATCAAGCCTTTTTTCTCAAGCATCGTTAAAATCCGGCCGTGGTCTGCTACAGAGCTGGACATAATGATTTCAGCACCTTTTGGCAGCTGATCTAAGCTTTTATATTTTTTCGAATATAAGCCGATTGGTTCAATATGGATGCCGCCGGCGTTGGCAAACTTATAGCCGTTTTCTTTGATTTGTTGTTTGAAATAAGGAATGTGCTGGAAGTAGTTCGCATCCAATTTTCCTTCAGCCAATGCTTTGTTAGGCATAATATAATCTTGGAATTTGACAATTTTTAAATTATAGCCTTTCTTTTTCAAGATAGGTTTTGCTTTTTCCAAAATGACAGCATGTGGAACATTAGATGCTCCCACAATGATGGTTTTGTTATTGGATCCTGTTGTTTCTTTTGGTTCGCTGGAAGATTTTCCGCATGCAGCAAGACTCAATACAAATACAGATGCAATAATGGCTATAAAGAACTTTTTCACCAAATTTTCCCCCTTTATCTTTTATCTATTTTTGAAGTGATAAAATCACCAATAAACTGAATAACAAACACAATAATCAACACAATGATCGTAGCTACTAAAGTTACGTCGTTATGGTTGCGTTGGAACCCATCCAAATAAGCAAGATTTCCAAGACCACCCGCACCGATTACTCCGGCCATTGCCGTGTAACTGACAAGCGAGATCGCTGTCACTGTGATGCCCGAGACCAAAGCGGGAAGCGATTCAGGAATAAGCACTTTCCAAATAATCGTGCTTGTTTTGGCCCCCATCGCTTTAGCTGCTTCAATAACTCCTTTGTCAATTTCACGAAGTCCGATTTCCACCATCCGTGCATAGAATGGGCCTGCGCCAATAATCAACGCCGGAAAGGCGGCATTCGCACCGATTATCGTGCCGACAAGCGCTTTTGTAAAAGGAATGAGCAGCACGATGAGAATGATGAAAGGAATCGAACGGAAAATATTCACAACTGCGGCAACGATGGAATATATAAATTTATTTTCCCATAAGTTCCCTTTCGATGTTAAAAAAAGCAAAAGTCCAAGGATTAAACCAAGAATAAAGGTGGCAACTACCGATACTCCCGTCATGTATAGGGTTTCCTCTGTTGCCTGCCACATCATTGCCCAATCCACATTTGGAAACCATTTTTCAAGCATGGGTAATGACCTCCGACTCTACTTGTTGTGTTTGTAAATAAGCGATCACTTTTTGTACGTCTTGTTCCGATCCTTGAATCTGGATAAACAGTGTGCCATATGCACCATTTTGAGTTTGGGACACTTTCCCCTGAACAATATTTACCTCAACCGGAAAATCTCTGATTAAGTTGGCTATGATCGGCTGTTCAGCGGAATCGCCAATAAAGGTAAGTTTGACAATTTTACCGTCCTTATAGCGTTTGAGAAGATGAGCAATCGTTTCCTTCGATTCTTCCGGTTCGGTAACTTGTTGAACAAAACGCTTCGTTACCGGCTGTTTTGGATTTTTAAACACTTCCAGCACCGGACCGATTTCAACGATTTGCCCATTTTCCATAACTGCCACGCGATGGCAAATTTTTCTGATTACATGCATTTCATGTGTAATTAACACGATCGTCAAACCGAGCCGTTTATTAATATCGACAAGTAGATCAAGGATCGAATCGGTCGTCTGTGGATCCAATGCAGAAGTGGCTTCGTCGCAAAGCAATACTTTCGGTTCGTTGGCGAGAGCTCTGGCAATGCCTACTCTTTGTTTTTGACCGCCGCTTAATTGAGAAGGATAGCTGTCTTCTCTTCCTTCGAGTCCTACTAATTGAATCAGTTCATCTACACGTTTCATTCGTTTTTCTTTCGGCACTCCGGCGATTTCCAGCGGGAAAGCAATATTTTCCCGTACTGTGCGCGACCATAATAGATTAAAATGTTGAAAGATCATGCCGATTTCTTGGCGTGCTTTTCGTAAAGAAGCGCCTTGAATTTTCGAAATTTCTTGCCCTGCAACCGTCACTTGGCCTTCTGTCGGAATTTCCAAACCGTTCAGCATGCGGATCAGAGTGCTTTTTCCGGCTCCACTGTAGCCAATAATACCGAAAATTTCTCCCTCTTGAATCTGCAAATCTATATTATTAACGGCTGTCACATTTCCGTTTTTTGTACGAAAAACTTTCTTCACCTGCGATAAAGAGATCAGTTCGCTCATTGATTCATTCACCTGCTTTCTTTTTTGAAATGAAAAAAACCTTTCCGCCAATGAGCAGAAAGGTTACGTATTCTTCGTCCTTTCTCTCATCTCTCAAAGCAAACTGCTTTGTGTGAATTGGCACCATGTCAACTGAACGATTGACGGTTGCCGGGTTTCATTGGGCACATCCCTCCACCTCTCTTGATAAGAGCAAGTGTTTATGAAATTGTTCGGAAATTGGTTTCTCGAAAATTATACATTTTCATGCGAATAATGTCAAATAAAATTGATAGAAATATGTTACTTTCATCCTAATCTACCTAATACGACGGTTTCTTCCCGTTCCTTACATAACCACAAAATAGCTTCCAGCTGCAGCTGCAAACGAAAGGATCCAAATATGCTCACGTCTTTTCTTTTGACAGCTGTTAACAATCTTTCTTCCCCCAACAAAATATTTCGAAAAATCTCGTCCGTCCCGCAAAGATGTAAGTGCGGGCTTGAAATCGTTCCTTTTTTCCAATCCATTTGGCTTTTGGACAAAGAAAACATCCATGTTTCATCGTTTGAATCAAAAAGAACGGTCAGTGGATTAGAAGGAAGAATCGGGAAAAGATGTTTTCGTTCGAAACATTCCCTTTGAATCCTTGCGAATAACTTGTCCATTTTCTCATCCCTTCACCTGAATGTTTACTGTACATAGTTCCATTTTTCAGGTGAATTCCCTTTAAAAAGGATTCGACAGATAAAGAAAAACCCTTTGACAAATTCCCCCCATTTCTTCACATTCGACCGCTCTTTTTCAAATAAAAGGACGTTTCTTGAATTATTTCCCAAGAAATATGTCATTTTTGCAAGTTGGCGAAACACGAAAGCCAATCATTGGCTAAAATCATTTTTCACTTAGAAACGCTGCCTGAATGGAATTGCTGAATGACAAAAATGGACATCCACAAAATAACAGCGGGATAAAGGCCCATAAGGATGCCTTTACCCCGCTTGATATTGAGATAATTTTTCATATAGAAAAGGTACAGAATGAAAGGCATAAATTTTGTCTTTTAATTCTTTTTTATCAAAAATCATCAGGCAAGGAACGCTTTCAATTTCATATTGATGAGCAAAATCCTCATGATAATTGATATCCGCTTTGGCAAAAGTGCAATCAGGAAAAAGCTTTTCAATCACATCCACCATTTTTCCTGCCACCGCGCATGTTCCGCATAAAGGAGTATAAAAATATAATACCGTTTTGCCTGTTTCGGAAATTTGTTCATGGAGAGGTTGTTGTGTCCAATCAGATACCACTTTCATCATCCTTTTCAATATACTTCGTATCGATGTCGATACCGGCGCTAAGTAAAATGGCGGCTAGATACCGAAAAGGGGTATTTTCGACCTCCGTAAAAGCTCGATCAACATAAAGATGCCTGGCTTCGGGAAATTCTCGTTTAAACATCTTTCTCAGCTTTTCCCCGGCGGTATCAGCATCCACCAGAATATACACATCGCGGCCATAAAGTCGATCGACAAGATCATCCATTTTGCTGAGGCCGATGGTTCCATTCGTGCAAATAATCTCTACCGGCTCCTTAATAATCGCTTGAATTTTTCTCTTATCCGACGTTCCTTCCACAATAATCACTTTATCCGTCCCATTCATCTTTATCCATCCTTGCCTGATTTCTTTCTTCATTCATTGTCCCATGTTTGCGATCCATTTCAAAGCAAAAAGCCTCTACTTAAACATAGAAAAAACCCCCAGGGAGCACCCAGGGGGCCATACTAGTCTTCGCTAGTCATTTCATCGTATTGTTCAGCCGTCAACAGTTGATCTACTTGGCTGATATCGCTAGGTTCCACCACGATCATCCAAGCTTTTTCATAAGGGGATTCGTTCACATACTCCGGATTGTCGTTCAATTCTTCATTGACTTCCACTATTTTCCCGCTGATAGGAGCATAAAGCTCAGAAACGGTTTTAACGGATTCCACACTGCCAAACGGTTCGTCTGATTTAATTTCCGTTCCTACTTCAGGCAGTTCAACAAATACAATATCCCCTAATTCCGATTGAGCGAAATCCGTAATCCCGATGCGCACTTTGTCCCCTTCTACTTTTACCCATTCGTGTTCTTCCGAGTACCTCAGTTCTTTCGGCGAACTCATGAAAATCCCTCCACTCTCAATATTTTCATAATTTACATTAACTTATTTCCATTGCTAAAAGCAAGAAAACACCCTTATCTATTCAGCCATATTTTCTCAAATTCATCTTCATGAAACCCAACTGTGACACGCGTACCATCCGTCACGATCGGGCGTTTGATTAACATGCCGTCGGAAGCAAGCAATTCAAGAAGTTCATCTTCCGAAGCCGTTTTCAAACGGTCTTTAACTCCTAGTTCTCTGTACTTTCTCCCACTCGTATTAAAAAATTTTTTTAATTCCAATCCGCTCTTGCGCCAAAGCGTTTCCAGCTCCTCTTTCGATGGAGGGTTATCGACAATATGTATCTCTTGAAAATCAATTTGATGATCTTCAAGCCATTTCTTTGCTTTTCGGCATGTTGCACATTTCGGATACCAATAAAATGTTACGTTCATGTGATCACCTTTTATAAAAGATTCTGCTGCTTTTGCGAGTTTTCCCTTTTTTAGTTCGACAAATACAGTAAAATTCCTCTTTATTTTAAAATAATCTCGAGAGAAAACAAAGAGGCCGACATCGTTGTCCGCCTCATCCATTTCTATTTCTTACACAATATATCGTTCTGACTCGATCAGCTTGGCCGCTGCTTCACGTTTTTTCGCAATGATGTTGACAGGCGTATGACGCGTAAGTTTTCGGAGGGCCGAAAGCGTCACGCGCAGCGCATCGCCTTCTTGTACTGCCGCAACAGTTTCCTTCGCATCTTGTTCGATTTGAGCAAACGCTTCTTGGCAAAAAATTTCTGTGTAAAGCAGCTTTTGCTTGTTCTTTTCAAGGCCGGTTCTGTCCAATGCCTTTTGAGTTCTCAAAATCGATGATTCCATTACATAAATATTGGCGGCTATGTCCGCAATATTCGCCAAGATTTCTTGTTCGTTCGCAAGCTCTTTGCCAAATGTTTGCACAGCAAGCCCGGACACAAGCAACGCAGCTTTTCTCGCATTTCTTAATAAATATCGTTCACGCGCGAGCGGTTCTGATCCCGGATCTTCCGGCGCCAGCACGATCAGCTCTTTTTGCAGGTCTTGCGCTTTTTGAAGCAAAGGCAATTCGCCTTTCAGCGCTTTTCTTAAAAACGTATTCGGCACTAGTAAACGATTGATTTCGTTTGTCCCTTCAAAAATACGGTTAATGCGGGAATCACGGTAAGCTCTAGAAATTTCGTATTCTTCCATAAAACCGTAGCCGCCGTGCAGCTGCAATCCTTCATCTACCACGTAATCGAGCACTTCCGAACCAAAAAATTTTCCAATCGAGCACTCGATGGCATATTCCGAAATCGAAGCAGCAATCGCTTTTCCGTCTTTTGCTTCTTCTTCCGACAGCTCGCCCATCGCTTTGTCAAATAACCCGACAGTGCGGTAAATGGAACTTTCATTCGCATAAATTTTGGAAGCCATGGTAGCAAGCTTTTCTTGTGTTAAACGAAATTGTGAGATCGGTGTATTGAATTGCCGACGTTGGTTCACGTACGGAATGGTGATTTCCAGTACACGCTTGGAAGAACCGACAGTGCCGACGCCCAATTTGTACCGGCCGATATTCAATATATTAAAGGCAATTTTGTGGCCTTTGCCCGCTTCCCCAAGCAAATTTTCCACCGGAACTTCCGCATCTTGAAGGATCAACGTCCTGGTGGATGAACTTTTAATCCCCATCTTGTTTTCTTCCGGTCCTGTCGAAACGCCCGGAAAATCACGCTCCACGATAAAAGCCGAGAAATGTTCTCCGTCAATTTTGGCATAAACGACAAAGACATCGGCAAATCCGGAGTTGGTAATCCATTGTTTCTCCCCGTTTAAAATATAGTGCGTACCCGCTTCGTTTAACTTGGCAGTCGTTTTCGCACCTAATGCATCCGAACCGGAGGAAGGCTCTGTTAACGCATAAGCAGCGATTTTCTCACCGGTTGCCAATTCCGGCAAGTACTTTTGTTTTTGTTCTTCATTTCCGAATAATACGATGGGCAAAGATCCAATGCCGACATGGGCTCCGTGAGTAATGGAAAATCCGCCGGCACTTGCCATTTTTTCCGTGATCAAAGCAGAGCTGATTTTGTCCAGCCCTAAACCGCCATATTCTTCCGGAACATCGGCACTTAATAAGCCTAACTCGCCCGCTTTTCTCATTAATTGGACGGAACGGTCAAATTCATGCTTTTCCAAGTAGTCCAGTTGAGGCAGCACTTCATTAGTTACATAGTCTTCCGTTGTTTTGGCAATCATTTTTTGTTCTTCCGTGAAATCTTCCGGTGTAAATACTTGACTTGCATCTATTTCATCCGTTAAAAAGCTTCCGCCTTTTATAATGGCACGATCTGTTTGGTTTGACATCTTTCTTCCTCCTATTCATTTTTCATTTGACGAAGCCGTTTCGATTTTGTTCACTCTCATAACATATCCTGCTAGTCTTTCCATTCTTTTTCGGGATCACTCATCCTATCAATCTATCAATTCAAAAACTCCGGCAGCACCCATGCCCCCGCCGATGCACATCGTAACGACGCCAAATTGGACGTTCCGGCGCTTCATTTCGTGCAGGAGAGTAAGGGTGAGTTTAGCTCCTGTACAACCGAGCGGGTGGCCAAGAGCAATTGCACCTCCATTGACGTTCACTTTTTCTTCATCAAGGTTCAGTTCGCGTATAACTTGAATCGATTGGGAAGCAAAGGCTTCATTCAATTCAAACAGCCCTATATCCGACACTTCCAGTCCTGCCAATTTCAATGCTTTCGGAACCGCAACGACAGGGCCGATCCCCATAATTTCCGGAGGTACACCACCTACTGCGAACGAACGAAACTTCGCCATCGGTTTCAGACCGAGTGATTCCGCTTTTTCGCGATCCATCACCATAACCGCCGCTGCTCCGTCGCTCGTTTGCGAAGCATTTCCGGCCGTTACCGTACCATTGGCCGAAAAGGCAGGACGCAATTGGGCGAGTACTTCCATGTTGGTATTCGGGCGAACTCCTTCATCTTTCGTTAAAGTGACTGTTTTTTCCACCAGCCGATGGTCCGGTCCGACTGAACGGACTGTCGCTTCAACTGGCACGATTTCATCATCAAATTTCCCTGAAGCAATCGCTTTGGCGGCACGCTGATGGCTTCTAACGGCAAAAGCATCCTGATCTTCGCGAGTGACGCCAAATTTTTTCGCTACTTGTTCAGCGGTATGCCCCATGCTCATGTAATATTCCGGCGCCGTTTCGGCTAATTTTGCATTCGGTCTGACCACATGCCCCATCATCGGCACCATGCTCATCGATTCAGTTCCTCCGGCGATGATCGTATCCGCATGACCAACCATAATTTTTTCGGCCGCAAAAGCAATGGCTTGTAAACCGGACGAACAAAAGCGATTGATCGTAATTGCCGGAACGGTGTGCGGAAGGCCGGCAAGAGCTCCAATATTCCTTGCCACATTTTGTCCTTGCTCTGCTTCCGGCATGGCACAGCCGATAATTAAATCATCGATGTTCCCTTCGTAATTGCCTGCTCTTTTTAACGTTTCTTTCACTACCAGCGCACCTAGATCATCTGGGCGCACCGTTGCCAATGTTCCTTTTTTGGCTTTCCCCACTGGCGTACGCGCCCCGGCAACGATGACCGCTTCTCGCATAAAACTACCTCCTTCAACATTGTTTTTTCACTCTCTTGTTCCAGCGGACTAGCAAAAAGATTCGCCTCCAAAAAAGTCAGTTGCGCAGCGGTTTGCCTTTTACAAGCATGTGCTGCATGCGCTGCTGGGATTTCGGCTCAGCAATCAGGCTCAAGAAAGCCTCTCTTTCTAAATCAAGCAAATACTGTTCATCTACTTCCGTTCCATATGGCAGTTTTCCACCGGCAATGACATACGCCAGCTTTTTGGCAATGTGGCGATCATATTGGGAAATATATCCTGATTCAAACATCGATTGAGCCGCCAAGAGCAACATCGCATAACCGGTTTCTCCTACAACGGGCACTTTTTTCCTGGTCGGCGGACGATATCCTTGTTCATAAAGGGAAAGCACCACTTGTTTTGCATCGTACAATTGATGATCACGATTGACGCTGATCCCGTCCGCATTCGATAAGAAGTTGTTTTCGCGGGCTTCTTCACCGGAAGAAGACACTTTCGCCATCGCAATGGTTTCAAAAACTTTATTGGCGATTTTTTGCAAATCAAAATCGACACCGCTTGGCAAATTGGATAAATGTTTCCAATATAATTCCTTTGTTCCACCACCTCCCGGAATTAAGCCGACCCCAACTTCTACAAGCCCCATATACGTTTCAGCGGCAGCTTGAATACGCGCCGCCGGCAAACAAACTTCCGCGCCGCCGCCCAATGTCATTCCAAACGGAGCCGCTACTACCGGCTTGCTGCTGTATTTAATTTTTAGTGTCGCTTGCTGGAATTGACGAATGATAAAATCGAGTTCAAACAGATTGTCGTCTTGTGCTTCCATCAGCATCATGGCAAGATTGGCTCCCACGCAGAAGTTTTTCCCTTGATTTCCGATCACAAGTCCTTTATAGTTTTTTTCCACTTCATCAATCGAATAATAGATCATTTCCACAATGTCCGGACCAATCGCATTGTTTGGCGAATGAAATTCAAGCAATGCCACTTCGTCGCCCAAATCAATCAGACTTGCACCGTTGTTGGATTTGATGACTTTTCCTTGTTTTTTCAAGCTTTTCAAATCGATCACTTTCGGATGCACTGAAACCTTTTCGTAGCGGCCGTTATGATAGAAATATCGTTCTCCTTGTTCCTCTTTATAAAAAGTTTTATTGCCTGAGGCGATCATGTCTTTTACCCATGAGGGAACGTCCATTCCTTCCGATACCATTTTTTGAACCGACGTTTCCGTTCCGATCGCATCCCACGTTTCAAATGGCCCGTATTCCCAGCCAAATCCCCATTTCATAGCATTGTCGATCGCCACGATCGTATCAGCGATTTCGCCTAGCAGTTTGGCAGAATAGATTAACGTAGAAGCAAGCACGTTCCATAGAAAAGTTCCGGCCTGATCATCCGCATAAATAAGCGCTTTCATTTTTTCTGCCGTTCCTTTTAATTGCTTCGCTTTTTCTACCGTAGGCGTTTTTAAAGACTTTCTCGGTTCATATTCCAGCGTTTCCAGATTGAGTTCGAGTATTTCTTTTCCTTTTTTAACAAAAAAACCTTGCCCGGTTTTAGCGCCAAGTTTTCCTTTTTTCAGCATTTCATTCATAAAATCAGGCACTTCAAATGCGTCTTTTTCTTTTCCTTCGACTTTTTCATACACATTGTTGGCCACATGCACAAATGTATCGAGCCCCACTACATCGAGCGTACGGAAAGTAGCACTTTTGGGGCGGCCGATTAACGGTCCGGTGATCGAGTCGACTTCTCCAACCGATAAACCTGCTTTTTTCATTTCATGAACAGCTACGAGCAGTCCGTAAGTGCCAATGCGGTTCGCAATAAAATTGGGCGTGTCTTTGGCTACTACCACCCCTTTTCCTAATGTTTCTTCTCCGAATTGCTTTATAAATTGCACAATTTCAGGATCGGTATCTTTTGTCGGAATCACTTCCAACAGCTTCAAATAACGAGGGGGGTTAAAGAAATGAGTTCCTAAAAAATGCTTTTTAAAATCGGCGGAACGGCCTTCTGCCATAGCTTCGATAGAAATGCCGGAAGTATTGGAACTGACAATGCTTCCATGTTTACGATATTGATCAATTTTTTCTAATACTTGCTTTTTTACGTCCAGTCTTTCCACCACAACTTCGATAATCCAGTCGCATTCAGAGAGTCTTTCTAAATCATCCTCCAAATTTCCTGCTTCAATGAGATTTAAGCTGTTCTTAGAAGTAAGCGGGGAGGGCTTTTGTTTTAAAAGCTTTTTTAAAGCGTCGCTTGCAAAGCGGTTGCGGACTTTCTTATCTGCAAGGGTCAATCCTTTTGCTTTTTCTTCTTCTGTCAGTTCGTGAGGAACAATATCTAATAATAATGTAGGCAGCCCAATATTGGCTAAATGGGCAGCAATTCCTGATCCCATAACTCCGGATCCTAGTACAGCCGCCTTTTTGATTTGTAATACCAAAACTATTTCCCCCTTCACTTTTTTGAATGAATGGTCATTCATTTTTCTATTTCCAATATATATTAATATTCTAAATTTTTCAATAAATAATTAGCACAAAATAGATGAATTTTTTACTTGTTTAAGTGGACGATCATGGTACCGTCAAGAATTTTGTGTAAGAGAGTATTCTCAGATACGTTTTTTTAATCTTGGAGGAGGTGTTTAGTTGTCTTATATGAGACTGAATATTCAGTCTCATATAAGACAACTTAGTCTCCCTAGACTCTGTTCTTCATGAACAAAATTTGGTCTTTCAGTATCTTTCTTCAAACATATCTTGAAGTGCCTTGTATGCCGTAGAAAACCCTTTAAGTTTTCTAGTGGACCATTTTTCATTCAAGTCCTGTACCGTTAAGAACGTGATTTTTTCTGCTGCTTCAATACTGGTTAAGCTGTTCATCGTTTTGAGTCGTTTACGTATATCTTTAATCGTTCGTTCAATCGCATTGGTCGTGTAGATGACACTACGAATACTGGTCGGATATTTCATGAATGTTAGGAGGACATCTAAATCCTGTTCCCAAGATTGGACTTCTCTAGGATACTTTTTAGACCACTTGTCTTTAAACTCATGAAAGGCTTGAATGGCTGCGTCTCTTGTCATCGAACGATAGATCAGCTTTAGGTCTTCAGCCACTTCAAATTGGTCTTTTTTCCTTACCTTGTTTAACGTATTTCTTACTTTGTGGACCACACATCGTTGAACATCGGCTTTCGGATAGACGGCTTTAAAGGCTTCTTCAAGACCTGGGAGTCCATCAAAAACACCAAGTAAGACTTCATGAGCACCGCGTGTATAAAGGTCTTGGAGAATCTCTTGCCAGCCATGCGCGCTTTCTTGACCTCCAACGTAAAAGCCAAGAATTTCACGATAACCTTCTTCATTGACACCAAGAACAACGTAAATGACTTCTTTGGCATACGTATCACGACGAACTTTTATATAAAACCCATCAAGATACAACACAGAATACCGTTTGTTTAATGGACGTTGTTGCCATTTTTGAATATCCTCCAACGCGGCATCTGTAATATGACTAATCGTGGTAGGAGAGTAGGTTGAACCAAGAATTCTTTCGATAAACTTCCCAATTTCTCGAGTGCTCATCCCACTTTGATACATTTTAATAATCGCCTGTTCCAGCCAGCCGTCTTGACGTTGATAAGGCTCAAACAGTTGAGTCTGGAAATCCCCGTTGCGATCTCTTGGAACCGTAAGAGCTTCTATTTTCCCGTACTTTGTATCAAGAGTACGGTGATAATAACCATTTCTTGAGTTTTGAACGTGTTCCTGTTCCACTTGGAGGAAATTTTTGATTTCTTCTCTCATGATGAATTCAAGCTTTTCTTGAACAAAATCTTTTATCATATTTTCCAGTTGATTTGCGAAATCTGAGTTGAGTATACTATTACTCATAAGGTAGGGTATCTCCTTTCAGTTTTGTTTGGTCGCAAATCTGAGAATACCCTGCCTTTTTCTTTTTTTCTAGTAGAAAAATTTGCTTACACAAAATAATTTACATCATCGACGATCATTTGTTTCATATTATTCATTTCTTTTCGATTTTACTTTTAAAAAAAGGAATGAAAATAGTCTGCGGAAATAAAATAAATTTTGAATACTGCGAAAGGACTCACTTGCTCTGTTCATTAAGGCAAATGATTGCGTGAATAACTACGGCGGCCGTTATCGAGATTCTGCTAAAAGAACAAAGCCAATCCCGTTTTTCCATTATTTTTTGACCATTCCTTTGAGAACAAAACCAACATTGGCGGGACGTTCCGCCAGTCGACGCATGAAATATCCGTACCAATCCGATCCATACGGTACATATACACGCATTTTATATCCCTCTTCAACCAATTCAAGCTGCTTTTCCGGTCTGATGCCGTACAACATTTGAAATTCAAATTGTTCATTTGAAATCTTGTACTCTTTTACAAGCTTTTTCGTGTAGTCAATCATAGCATCATCATGAGTGGCAACAGCTGTATAAAATCCGTTCAACAAAAGCTTCTTCACCAGTTTTTTATAATTTTCATCCACATCTGTTTTCTTTGGAAACGCTACAGAAGCCGGTTCTTTGTATGCCCCTTTTACCAGTCGAAGATGAGGGGAGAAAGATGCAAGATCGTCAATGTCTTTTTCGGATCGATATAGATACGCTTGGATGACGGTCCCCAATTGCGGATACTCTGTTTTTAACTGTTTATAGACAGAAAGAGTGTTTTCACAGCGTGAAAAGTCTTCCATATCAATGGTCACAAATACAAACCGTTCTTTTGCCGCCTCCAAAATGCGGCGCATATTGCTCATTACCGTTTGTTCAGAGATGTCGCTTCCTAACGACGTCAGTTTTAATGAAATCTCGGCATCTAATGATTCTTTCCCTATGGCCTCAATCGTACGAATGGCTTGATTCGCCATTTCTGCTGCTTCTTTTTCATTTTCCACAAACTCACCCAAATAATCGACTGTAACGCTTAAACCTTTTTGATTTAAATCTTGAATTACTTTGACTGCCTGATGGAGTGTTTCCCCGGCGACAAATCGGGATGCACCGAATTTCAAGCCATATTTTTGGGCAATCTTTGTGAATGAGCGATTTCTTGAAAGAAATAAAAAGAAATTTCGCATCATTTTCTCCATCGTATTCCCCCTTTTCTCGTAAATCTTCAGCTACCGAAGGAAAACACGGACGTTTCAAAGTGTAGTTCCACGATCGCCTTTAGACTTTCGTCTTTTCATTTCCTGTTTTTAAAAATATATTCAAAAAACGCTCCGATTTGCATAATTTTACTGGAGAAAGACAAGCTAAGAGGGAAAAAGGAGGGAACCAAATGCAGCAACCATATTCCAATAATCCGCAATCTTTCATGTCTTCGCCGCCGGTGATGACGACAAAAGATCTCTCTTACGTGAATGATATGCTTTCATGGAATTTATTAGCCATGAAAAAGGCTCATTTCGCCGCCCAAAATTGCCAAGACCCGGAAATCAAATCTGCTTTAGATTCATACGGTCAAATGCATCAGCGTCATTATCAAACTATTTTGTCGCATTTGCAATCACCAAATAACGGGATGCAGCAATGATGGAAAGGGGAAACAAGATGGAAATGCAAAATCAACAGCAAAAAATCCAAAATCCAAAAATACAGGTGCCGGAAACCCCGCAAATGAACGATCGCGATTTTATTCAAGATATGCTGGCAACCGAAAAGTACATGACTACTTCGTATGCTGTTGCATTGAACGAAATTTCGATTGATCCGCTCCGTCGGGATTTGCAAAACATTCTTACAGAAACACAAAATGCTCAAAGAGATATATTTTTAAAAATGTTTCAAAAAGGCTGGTATTCATTAGAGGCCGCCGACCAACAAAAAATCCAGCAATCTTATCAGCAGCATCAAAGCTACTCCAGCCAATTTCCGTACAACAATCCATCTCAATAAAAAGAGGCCTAAAGAAAGAGCCTGATCTCTTCCTCTGAATAAATACCATTTGGAGAGGAGAGGACAGGCTCTAATGCTTTACCGGTCGCTGATGACAATGTACGTAGCCTTCACTGGTCCGTGGACTCCATAAACCGTACTTAACTCGATATCGGCAGAGTTGCTCGGACCGGTAATAAATTGAATGCAAGAAGGAACGGCTTCACCTTTTTTGATTTTTTCACGGATGATTTGAGCGGCCTGTGTCATTCTTGGAACAAGGGTGCTTTGCGGGATCAAAGCAATAAAGTGTTTCGGCAGCAATGTCATGGACCGTCCTTTGTTCTTTCCCGTAAACAATACGACCGTCCCGGATTCCGCCAGCGTGATATCGCTAAAAACGATCGACACATTGGCTTTCTCGCTTAAACGGATGTTTTCTTCTCCCAGATCATCATTCCAAACATGGACCAATGTCTGTTCATGAGGCCATTCTTTTTCCACCAAGTCGGTGAGGCCGTATTCGGCATAGCGCTCATCTTTCCAAACGGATACGGGCCCTCCTCCGTATGATCGAACAGCCGCTTTGACTTGTTCAGCAAGATGATCTGCCGTTGTTTCCATCAATTGAACATGGATATTCGAACATTGACTGGCCAAAACCGAAACAAGCTCATCTCGGGTAGCTGTTTTCAGCACTTCATATTGTGGCGTATGCTTGTAAGACGGACGATGCACCCCCTTCGTTATCGGGTTTCGCCCCAATTTTTCAGCTATATTTTCCAAAAACGAGGTTCGATTTTGAATCATTCCCGTCATGATTGCTTCCCACCTTCCCGATTTTTAAACCAATCTCGGAAACGTTCTTTCTCAGGAGCCGGAAATTCACGTATTTTCGTCCATGCCTTTAACGGTCCGGGCCCCTTGGAAATACGCGCGTTTTTTGTGAACGGTTTCAAAGCGGAATGAGCCGCTCTCGATCCCAAACCATACAACATATCAGAGGAAGCTCCCAGCCCGAAGGCTTTCATCATGATTTTTTCCGAAAAAGGCGCTTTCCCTTCTCTTTCCACAATGACTTGCCGATGTTTCAGAAGTAGCTCATGCAAAGGAATTTTCACGGGGCATGCTTCTGTACAAGCTCCGCACAGCGAGGAAGCATAGGGAAGTTCTTTATATTCCTCATATCCGCCCAATAGTGGGGAAAGAACAGCGCCAATCGGTCCGGGATAGATGGAGCCGTAAGAATGTCCACCGATATGTCGATACACCGGACATACATTGATACAAGCAGCGCAGCGAATGCACTGAAGCACCGGCTGAAATTCCGTTCCTAAAATATCCGATCGACCATTATCCACGATGACAAGATGAAATTCCTCCGGTCCATCCGCTTCACCTTCTTCTCTCGGACCCGTAATGGCCGTCACATAGCTGGTTAGCTTATGTCCAACGGCACTTCGGCAAAGCAGACTTACAAGAACTTCCATTTCCTCGAAAGTTGGAACAATTCGTTCCATTCCCATCACGGCAATATGAGTTTTGGGAATAGACATGACAAGGTCAGCGTTTCCTTCATTCGTCACGAGGGTAATAGAACCCGTTTCGGCAATCGCAAAATTGCATCCGGTAATCCCTACATCGGCTGTTAAAAACTCGTTTCGAAGATGTTTTCTTACAAAAGCGGTGATTTCCTCAGGCTTTTCCGTATTGGAATAATGAAGCTTTTCTTTGAATACTTCCCGAATTTGATTTTTATTTTTATGAAGAGCCGGAGCGACGATATGGGATGGGTGATCTTCGTCCACTTGCAAAATGTACTCGCCGAGATCCGTCTCTATCACTTCGCAGCCCGCTTCTTCCAAATATGAATTTAAATTAATTTCTTCCGTGACCATCGACTTGGATTTCACCACTTTTTTAGCCTTTTTCTTTTGAACCACTTCTTTTACGTATTGAGAAGCTTCTTCCGACGTTCGGGCAAAAAAGACATGACCGCCTCTTTTCGCTACATTTTCGCTTAATTCATAAAGATAATAATCTAAATGATTTAATACATGCTGACGAATTTCCTCTCCTAAAGAACGCCATTCTTCCCAATTTCCAAGTTGTTCCGCTTCATCCAGACGTTTTATGCGAAGCCGTTCTTGAGCGCCACGAACCGCGCCGCGCATAAACTCATTATTCAGTTCCTCATGAACACGTTCTTTAAAGTCTCCCACTCTAATTTTGATCGACAAGATTTCTCCCCTCTTTTCTTTTACCCTCTATGGTTTAAGACTTCCGCAATATGCATGACTCGAATCGGTTTTCCTTGACGTTCCATACGTCCCCCGATATTCATCAAACAACCACAATCAGCGCTGATCAAATAATCCGCACCCGTACTTTCCACATTTGAAACTTTTTCATCGACCATTTGCTCGGAGATCGGTCCCATCTTGACTGAAAACGTTCCACCAAATCCGCAGCACAAATGAGCGCCCGGCAACGGTGTAAATTCCAGTCCTTTCACGTTACGCAATAACTTTATCGGCGCTTCCTTCACCCCCAAAAGACGGGTCATATGACAGGAAGTATGATAAGTGGCTTTTCCTTCCATTTTCGCTCCCACATCTTCGACACCAAGAACTTCGACAATAAATTGTGTCAATTCGTATGTTTTATCGGCCAATTCTCTTGCCTTTGGCTCCCATATTGGATCGTCCTTAAAAATATGAGGATATTCCTTAAACATAAAAGCGCATGAACCAGACGGAGCGACAACATACTCTGAATGTTCAAACGTCTTAATCATATGTTTCATGGCATCCTTCGTTTCTTCAACATACCCGCTGTTGTATGAGGGCTGGCCGCAGCAAATCTGACTTTCCGGAAAATCAACTTCACATCCTAAATGTTCCAGCAATTCTACCGTTGCTTTTCCTACATTCGTCTTAAACAGATCGACCAGACAAGTAACAAATAAACTGACTTTCAATGGTTCCACCTTCTTTTTCTAATCGCTTCTTTAAAGAACTGGTCATCTGATGACCTTATGATATATAGTATATCATAACTATAATTATGTCAAAATCAGTACAATATTCAAAAAAATTTTTTAATTCTTTCAAGGACAATCCATAAGATCAAAATTGAGTCGGGTCAAGAAAAATGATAAGAGTTGTCTTATAAAGGGGCTTTTTATGGCTTTCATGGCCAAAATATATGTATAATGATGACTCCACAAGCACGCCATGGAAGATGACAGGTAGTTCATTTCCTGCTGCTGCTTTCTAATCAAAGCCCGATATACGCTCACCAGACGCAAGGAAACCTTCGTTCCCCGCCTGCTGCTGCTTTCTAATCAAAGCCCGATACTACCTTTTATCTTCCATGTCAATGCCCTATCATCACAAACTTATAACAATATTTTTTATATGTAAAAGGCTTGCCCTTTTCACATTTCGTTTTTCTTCTTCTCATCAGCAAAGGCTTCCATCAAGACTTGCTCTACACCTTCTAAATGCTTTAGCATCGCTTTTCGTGCGGCTTCCTTATCACGTTCGACAATAGCCTGATAGATTCTTTCATGTTCCTCGTTTAATTTCTCCATTGTAGCGTCCTCAGAATAAAGGAGCAACCGGCGAGTCTCTTTCATCGCTTCTGCCATTAAGTCGGAAACATGGTGCATTAATCGAACAAGCAAATGATTTTGCGTAGCTTTAGCAATGGCCATATGAAAGTCTAAATCCGCCTTTTCACCCAATTCCTCATTCCCCACCGCTTTTTTCATTTCGGCTAAGGTCTCGCCAATTTGGCGCAAATCGCTGTCTGTCCGCTTAACAGCAGCGGCGGCGACTATTCCGGTTTCCAAAATTTTTCTCATTTCCAGCAATTGCTCAATCTGTTCATCACTCATTAAATACGCTTGCGAAAGAGGGTACATAATGCCATCCGGATTGAATTCTTTCACAAACGTGCCCTCTCCCTGCCTCATTTCTACGACACCCATTGCGCGCAGAGAAGTAAGCGCCTCGCGAATGGCGGAGCGCCCCACTTGAAAGTTTTCGGCTAATGCCTGAACCGATTGTAATTTATCACCCGGTTTTAACTCACCGTTGCGGATCATTTCTAGAAGGACATTCGCCACTTCTTCATATATTTTTTTCGGCTTTATTTTTTTAAACTCCAAAATTGTTTCCTCCCGTTGTATCTTTGCTATTTTCATTATATTATCTTTTTCCAATCAAAGTGGAAAATTTGAGTTACAATAATAGAGAAACCTGGAACAGATTGGTGTTCCAAATGCAAAGGGTGTAAAAGCAATGGAATATATCGAAAAGGGGAGCAAATTATATTCAAAAACGATTCTCTCCCTGTTTTTAGGAAGTTTTGTTACATTCGCCGTGATGTATAGCGTCCAACCGTTGATCTCCACTTTTTCAAAAGAATTTGATGTAAGTCCGGCTCGAGCAAGCCTGTCTCTTTCCCTTACAACCGGCTTGTTGGCTGTTTCGATGATTCTCGTTTCCGCCTTATCCGATGCAGTCGGAAGAAAAAAAATCATGGTGGCCTCTTTGCTGTTTTCTTCCATTTGTGCAGCCGTCACAGCTTTCAGTCAAAATTTTTGGTTTTTATTAACGGCAAGAGCGATTATGGGCATTGCCTTAGCGGGATTTCCAAGCATTGCGATGACCTACATCAATGAAGAATTCCACCCTAAAAACCTAGGCACTGCAATGGGGATGTACGTAAGCGGAACATCCATCGGCGGTATGGTTTCCCGCGTGGTCGTAGATGCTCTGACGGATTGGTTTTCTTGGCATGTTGCTTTAAGCGCCATCGCCTTCCTGTCTCTTCTTGTCAGTGCTTGGTTTTGGAAGTCCCTTCCGGATTCCCGTCATTTTCATGCTCAAAAAGCCAGTTTAAGAAAGCTGTTTTCCTCTCTTGGCCAAAGTTTAAGAGACCCCGGACTGCTTTGTCTTTACAGTCTGGGCTTCCTGTTAATGGGAAGTTTTGTTACATTATATAACTATATCGACTATCCGTTAATGGGTGAACCTTACCATTTGAGCCAAACGATTGTCGGACTTATTTTTTTCATATACTTGGTAGGGACATTCAGTTCTACATTTATGGGACGAATGGCCGATCGGTTTGGCAAGCCGAAAGCTCTTGTCGCAAGCATTGGCATTATGCTTCTCGGGGGAATTGTGACGATCAACAGTATACTGGCGGTTAAGCTCATGGGCGTGGCCTTGTTTACATTTGGATTTTTTGGCGGACATTCGATCGCGAGCGGATGGGTTGGTCAAAGAGCTCTAAACTTTAAAGCTCAAGCATCGTCTTTATATTTGTTGTTTTATTATACTGGCTCAAGCATCGTCGGTACAACGGGCGGCACATTTTGGAGCCGATTCGGATGGATCGGGGTGATCGGATTAATTGCTTCACTGCTCGTCCTCTCGCTCATTATTGCGGAAATTCTTCCGTTATTGAAAATAAAAAGAAAACCGGACACGACTCATCACAAAGGATACTAGGACGACGAAAAAAAGGCGTTTTCCAAGATTCGAAGACCTTGGAAAACGCCTTTTTTCATAATCTAATAGGAAGAAAACATGAACCGTCTTTCATGGTAATACACAGAAAAAACCAGCCCCATCGCCAGCATATTTCCCATCAACGAACTTCCTCCATAACTAATAAACGGAAGAGGGATCCCTGTTATTGGAAGAAGCCCGACAGTCATTCCAATGTTTTGGAACACATGGAAAGTAATCATGGAAATAATGCCGGCGCACATATAAGAATAAAACGGATTTTTCGTTTGAAGCGCTATTTTCGTCAAATGGTAAACGAGCAGGAAAAACAAGCTGATGACTACACTAGCGCCCAGAAACCCGAATTCTTCGCCGACAATACTGAATATAAAATCAGTGTGGCTTTCAGGCAAATAAATATCCCGCTGGCCGAAACCCTTTCCCAATGTTTGTCCTGAGCCGATGGCCAACAGGGATTGGGTTAGATGATATCCGGACGAACTTTGATAACTGTACGGATCCAACCAAGAATAGATCCGCCCAAACTGGTACTGTTTAACTCCCAAATATTTTTCCAATATTTTCGGATGCCACAGCACCATATAGAAAATACCAACGATCAATACAGCAGCTGAACCGAATAAAGGAACTAAGATTTTCCACGTAATTCCTGAGACAAAAATCATTCCAAGCAGGATCGCAATTAACACGAGCGATGTTCCCAAATCGGGCTGCTGCATCACAAGAAAAAGCGGCAGAAAGGTAGCCAACCCCATCTTGATCAAGAGCCAAAAATCCGATTCGATTGTTTTTACGGGATTTTTTTGATGGTGCTCAACCATGATTCTAGACAACACAAGAATCAAAAACACTTTTTCAAATTCGGACGGCTGCAACGAACCCATGGCAGGTACTTTATACCAGCTTTTTGCCCCATTGATGACGGGAGCAATGCTGGAAGGCGCCACGATTAAAAATGCCAACAGCAATATGCCCAAACCGTAAGTAAACCATGAAAGCTTCATCCATTGATCGGCATCGACGCGGATTACTAACGCAATGATGCCAATACCGACACCATACCACATGATTTGTTTGACAACGAAATTTTCTTTATATTGACCAGTTGACTGCGAACTGTAAATCGCAACTAAACTAGTGATCAACAACAACAGCAAAATGAATACAAGACCATAATCAATACGGCTTTGCGATTGATTTTGAGAAGTCATCCATGTCTCCTCTTCCCATAGAAAATTACAATATACCTCTAACATTATACCTTTTCAAGTAAATTTCACAATAGAAAAATGTTTCAAATCCAACAGTTTTGAAGATAAATAACGAAAGTCTCTCTCCATAATGACAACATGAGTAATAAAAAGCATTTTAAAAACAATGTCTCAGCTATTTTTAAACTTATACAAAATCATGATCCGGATGGTGATTGCATCCATTTCTTTTTGATTTCATTTCAAGTTTGTTGCATGTCCGATTTCCCGCTTTTTATGATAGCACATAACGTGAATTTGCTGAACTATGACTAAGTGACTTCTTTTTGAGAAAAAAACGATCATGAAATTATGGGATCATGGCCTATAAATCATGCTCTTTTTCCAAAATAAACCGAAATTTCGACTGTACTTTCATTTGAAATAAACAGAGGTGACAATCATGGTGAGGATGCCATGCTTGAGGTATAAACGCTCTCTAAAGGTGTAAAGCTTAGCCATGACTGTTTCGCCGATTTTCATAGTTTAGAAAAGAGACTGACATGTCCTTTCAAGCGGAATAAAAAGAGATTTCCACCTGTGGGACCTTTGGGCCTACTGATCGTTGGATGAACAAAGAAGACGATTAGGGAGTGTTCCCTCGCTTAAGAACAGTTGCTGTTCTGCTTGTCTTGAAGAAGAGAACTGACTGCCCTTCATGGGGAATCGAGTAGGAGGGAGCGATTAACTCCCGTCCTCTCACACCACCGTACGTACGGTTCCGTATACGGCGGTTCAATTAAGATAATTGACGCAAGTCTTTATAACTTCCGTGAATAGCTGTTCTCTTTATGCCAGTGGTCACTCCACCCTCCAAGAGGTCTCCCACGGGATTCACCGCTTCCTCCCTCAAGTGAGGTACTACGTTTTCTGTGTTCATCATGACTCACTGAATACCAAGGGCTATTCTCTCTTAATTGTTCGGTCCTTCTTAGTTGTTCTAGACCAACTAATACTATGACCTCTGCTGACTTCTGACGGTTCAGCTACTTATCACTAAGTAGGTTATGAAGAGTACTTCACATATCCGCCAGACCTCCCCGGGTAAGTACATGCACTTTCACACCATCTATCCGCCTCATTTACTCGATATGACCTTCGACAGAAAGAGCTTTGTTTTGTTATGCAAACTCACTCAATCATACCTAGCCTTATATGAGGTTCGTGTTCCTCGGACCGGTGTTTTGCCTCCAGCTTCCTTCAGATTCCGCGTCACCACGGACACCCTTGCTCTTGGCTAACCTCTACTTCTGTCTTCGGGGTTCGGGACTTACACCCTATAGTTCATGTACATGCCGGGCGCACATAAAAAGTCTTCCCCCGTTATTCTGTCGGGGGAAGACTTTTATAAGAAGCGAACGATATCTTCAACAGGAATTCTTGTTGTTTTGTAAGCAGGCGCAGCCGCTTTTCCTAAGGCAATTAACACCGTTGGAACGAAGCGATCGGAAATGTTAAATCTTTCAACGAATTGTTTTTTATTAAAACCGCCCATCGGAACCGTGTCATAGCCACGAGCCTTCGCAATCAGCATGATTTGCATGGAAACAAGGCCGGCGTCAAATGAAGCTATATTTTTCCGGTCTTCCGCAGACAGAGATGGATAAAGTTTGTTAATGTTTTCGATCATGAGTCTCATTCTCTCTTCATCCATATAACCTGCTTCATAGTTGCTTCGATACACTTTTTCGGCGTTTTTATACATTTCCGTATCGCCTAAAACCGCAATGACGGCTGAGCATGTTTCTACTTGTTCTTGGTTATTGGCGATGGCGCGGAGCTCTTTTTTCGTTTCTTGATCTTGAATAACAAGAAAGCGCCATGGTTGAAGATTACTGGACGAAGGGGCCAAAGTGGCTTCCTTTAAAATTTCTTCAATTTCTTCCTTCGCAATTTTATAATTAGGATCATATTTTCTGACGGAATGGCGTTCTTTTATAACGGTAGATAAATCTGTAGAATGACTTGTCATATTTCTTCCCTCCATGATCAAATTACTTACTTTAAGTAAGCACTGTTAAAAGTTTATCTTTCATAATAGATCACGTCAAGAAGGAGATTTTATGATCATTAAAAAAGGAAAAAGGAGCCAACTAAATAGTCAGCCCCTGGTTATTTCAAATCATAGCGTCTCCGAACAGAAAAGACCTTTCGATGCCATGAAAAATGATCATGGTGAAAGCTTGTTTCCGAAGAAATTATTTTATAACGGTTGCTCGGCTGCGGCTCATTCGTCGTGAAGATTGTTTTTGGGCCTGTTTCTTCGGGTTGCGGTACGTTCCCAACAGCAAATCCATCAGCGGATTCGTTAGGCCAAACCAATATTTTTTGTTAATGGTGTGATGCTGCAAGTGATAGACTTTCAGCCGCTTGCCGATAGGGGTGAAAGGCTCAATGGGACGATGAGCGGAAAAATGCCTCCATTGATGATAAAGCAGCGTTCCCGAAACGCCCGTGACAAAAGCGATGGAAAATGTGATATCCCGCATGATTAATTGAACGGCGAGAACCAGAAGCAAAAGCATTGGAAGAGTCAGCCAAGCAGGCAGCAAAATGCCTTTTAGCTCGCTCGGATGTTGGTGATGATGATCATGCCAGTCTTTTACAGGTTGTAAAAATCTTATTTTTTCCGGCAAAGACCCATGAAAAAGAAAACGATGAATAACATATTCCATAATACCGAAAAATATGATTCCAATTAAAAAAATAAATAAAAGGGGCCAGCGAATATAAAAGACCGATAAACTCAATCCGAGAAATAAGAATAAGCCTAAACCAATCATTTCCGTTGTATTCCAAAATTCACGGACATACTTGAACATATTTGGTCGTCCCCCCTCCTTTATTTTTTTTGTCAAAAACTTGCTTTTTTCTATATATAATATTCAATCAATTGATGAGTGATGTCTATTATAGACTCTTTTCTTCCATCGATTCAGAAACCAAAAAATGAATCGCTCCATTCGGTGTTTCAACGCGGCCACGATTCCGTTTCATTTTCTTAAATCCAGACGTATTTTTTCCGAAGAAAAACATTCATCACTTGTTTGATTTTGAATCAGTTCCCCAAGTATTGTATGATTTTGCTTCTTTTGGAATCGGTTTAAAGCGGAAATACCATAGCCCATTTTTTTGACTTATGTTCACTGGTTGAGTGAAAACAGGGACGGGCAGTGGAATATGCTGCTCATTGGGAATAACTCTTCGCTTTTTTACAAAGTAGATAGGTTCTTTCTTCTTTTTCCATGAGGCGGTTTTTGTTTTTATCAGTAAATTTTGATGGTCCATCCACATTTGAAACTCATGTTGATCCAGACCGGGGAGTTCCAGTTCCAGAACAAGGAAATCGTTCCATTGATAAAGATTATAGTTCATTTTCTCTTCTTTATCTGAATATCCATCTTCTCGACCATGTTTTCTGGAATGAAACACGGATTTCCAAAAAGAATCATCCTGGACCTTATGAGCGAAATTCAGCCGTTTTTTCCATTTTTCCATCTCCGTTCTCATCTCCCCTTAAAAACATAATGCCTTTTAGTCGTTTTCTGCATGATCGGTTTCCGTCTTTCCTCGTCACAAAATCATGAAGAATGCACTACTGATTTTCAAACTATGACCATAAACAGCCGTCTGCCTTTCCCAAATCCTTTTCGCTCGTTGATCTATCTTATTCAAAAAAGCGCCCAATGTTCATGTTCATGAAACATATGCTCAAATTGCTTTTCCAACTGTATGGAGGCCTTTCCCTCGTACAAAAAGTTCAGAAGAGCAATGGACGTTATCAAAAACTGTACGCACAAAAATAGCAGGGCCAGGTTAGTCCCCGCTTGTCAGTTTTGAAAATACGTTTTATCTAATAATATTTCATCTGCGTACGGCTTTTTTTATCATCTGTCTTCGTCCTTTTGGATCAGACAGGATAAACCGGGTGCTTCCGCTCGGAAAAAACTAGATACTTGGACATATAGACTTCCAGACGTCGGGATAATTCTTCACGGAGTCGATTCGGCTCCACAATATCGTCCACGACTAACTCAGACGCCAACCGGTATATATCAATATCTTTTCGATATTCTTCACGCTTTGCTTCCACAAATGCCGCTCTTTCTTCCGGTTCCATCGCTTCTATTTTATTGGCGTACACCGCGTTGACAGCGGCTTCCGGCCCCATCACCGCAATTTGGGCAGTCGGCAAAGCTAAACAACAGTCCGGTTCAAAAGCGGGACCCGCCATGGCATACAGGCCGGCTCCGTATGCTTTGCGGACAATCACAGTCATTTTTGGAACCGTTGCTTCGCTCATTGCCGCGATCATTTTGGCGCCATGGCGAATAATCCCTGCTTTTTCTACATTCGTTCCAATCATGAAACCGGGAACGTCCGCCAAGAATAAGAGCGGAATATGGAAGGCGTCGCACAAATGAATGAACTTAGCGGCTTTGTCGGCAGAATCATGAAACAACACGCCGCCTTTTACACGCGGTTGATTAGCAATAATACCAATCGGCTGCCCTTCTAAACGAGCAAGACCCGTAATAAGTTCAGCCGCAAATCTTTTTTTGATTTCACAAAAAGAATCTTCATCCACAATGCGGTCAATAAGCTGATACATATCAAAAGGAGCGTTCTGGTTTTTTGGAATGATGTCTTCGATTGACTGATCAAAAGATTTGAGAGATTTTTTTTCGGCTCGTTTCGGCTTTTGCGTGTAATTGTCCGGGAAGTATGTTAAATATCGGCGGGAAAACTCGATGGCTTCCTCTTCGGTTTTTACGAGCACATCACCGCAGCCCGAAACACTGCAATGCATTTTGGCTCCGCCCATTTGTTCAAGCGTCACTTTTTCGCCGATCACCATTTCCGCCATCCGCGGCGATCCTAAATACATGGAGGCATTTCCATCCACCATCACGACAATATCGCAAAAAGCGGGAATATAAGCGCCGCCAGCAGCCGAAGGGCCAAATAACAGACAGATTTGCGGAATTTTCCCTGAAAGTTTTACTTGATTGTAGAAGATTCTTCCCGCTCCTCTCCTTCCAGGAAACATCTCTATTTGGTCGGTAATTCGGGCTCCTGCGGAATCAACCAAATAAATGAGCGGACAGCGAAGCTTTTCTGCCGTTTCCTGAATTCGAATGATTTTTTCCACTGTTCTTTTTCCCCATGAACCAGCTTTCACAGTGGAATCATTGGCCATTACGCATACAGTGCGTCCATGAATTTTTCCAATCGCCGTCACGACTCCGTCCGCCGGAAGGTCACCGGCAAGACAATTGGCAAATAGCCCGTCCTCCGCTATTATATCTTCGTCGAACAGAAGCTTGAGGCGGTCACGGACAAATAATTTCCCTTTCGCTTTATTTTTCCGATGGTATGTTTCATTCCCACCTTTTAGCACTCCATCTTTTATCTCATGATAGTTGGTAAGAGCTGCTTTTATTTCCGACATTGGGTGCCCCTCCTTTATCTTCCCGTGTATCGGGGTTGTCGTTTTTCCTGAAACGCTTTGAGTCCTTCTATTCGGTCAGAACTATTTAAAAGAGCGTTATAAGCCAATTCTTCTATTTTTAAGCCTGTCATGATGTCCGTTTCCATCCCTTTGTTAACGGCTATTTTGGCTTGCCGCAAAGAAAGCGGAGCGTTTTCCACAAATTCTTTTGCCAGTTCAAAAGCCTTCTCCAGCACTCGTTCCGCTTCTACCGCGTATTCCACCAGTCCAAGTGTTTCGGCTTCTGCCCCTGAAATTTTACGAGCCGCAAAGATTAATTCTTTTGCTCTTCCTTTCCCGATTAATCTTGGAAGACGCTGAGTGCCTCCCGCACCGGGGATAATACCGAGAGAAGTCTCGGTCAATCCCAGTTTGGCATCTTGAGCAGCAATTCGAATATCGCATGCCAGCGCCAATTCCAAACCTCCTCCCATCGCAGCACCATTGATGGCGGCAATCGTCGGCTGAGGAACATTTTCCACTTCGTTGATGATGGAACGTATCTGTTGTACCGCCTGTTTCACTTCTTCTTCATCCATCCCTTTTCTTTCTTTCAAATCAGCGCCGGCACAGAAAAACGGACCGCTTCCCGTAATAATGACCGTTTGAATATCGCTCTGTCCTTTTATTGTTTGCAGCAGCTGTTTTAATTCACTGAGCAGCTGTTTTGACAAAGCATTAGCTGCTTCCGGGCGGTTTAAAATAATGATCGCTATCTTCTCCCTATGTTCCCATCGAACCATTTCACCCATCGCTTTTTCACTCCTTCCTCGTCCGTCTTGCCAACTCCATTTGTTTGCTTGACAACGGCTTTTCCAATTTTTCTTCTATAAAATGCGCCGCTTGAAGCAGACGATTCCGATCAATTCCCGTCTCAATCCCCATCCCCGTAAGCATGTAAAGCAAATCTTCCGTTGCGACATTTCCGGTAGCTCCTTCGGCATACGGACATCCCCCCAGCCCTCCGAGTGAACTGTCAAAAGTGGTTATCCCCATTTGCAAAGAAATGAGAACATTGGCTAACGCAGTCCCGCGAGTATCATGAAAATGCATCGCAAACTGATCCGCTTTATAAGATTTCAAAAGTTCTGAAAGCAAAGCTTCTACTTGAGACGGTACGCCAACGCCAATCGTATCGCCGAGAGAAATTTCATCCACACCCATTTCAAGAAGCCGATCTACCACCCTTTTGACTTGAGAAACCGGAATCTCCCCTTCATACGGACAAGCAATCACTGTGGATACGTATCCGCGCACCGTTTTTCCGGCAGATTTGGCTTCTGCCACGACTTCTTCTAAAACCGGAAAAGTTTCAGATATGGATTTGTTTATATTTTTTTGATTATGCGTTTCACTGGCTGACATAAACAGACAGACTTCGTCCACGTCCGCTTTCAACGCTCTTTCCAATCCTCTCAAGTTCGGAACAAGCGCTGCATACTTGACTCCTTCTTTTCTATAGATCTTGGAAAATACCTCTTCGGCATCGGCGAGCTGCGGAATCCATTTCGGGTTGACGAAAGAACTCACTTCAATCGAAACAAGCCCCGCCTCAGACAGCCGATTGATCCATTCCGCTTTGACATCAGAAGAAAGAATTTTATCTTCATTTTGGAGACCATCCCGGGGGCCAACTTCTTTAATGTGTACTTTCTTGGGCCATTTCAAAAACATCCCCTCCCTACTCCATTTCGATCAAATCGTCCCCTTCGTTGACAAAATCCCCTTCTTGAACATGAATGGCTTTTACGATTCCCTCTTCTTCTGAAGAAATGGGAATTTCCATTTTCATTGATTCGAGAATGATCACATCTTGACCTGATGTAATTTTCTCCCCCTCTGATACTAGTATTTTCCACACACTTCCGGCCATGCTCGCTTGAATGGCACTCATATTTTCATCCCCCTGACATCCTATTTCTCGTATTCCGCCAACAAATTATTGCCTCCTTTTCCATCATTTCTCGTCGTTACCCAATTTTCTATAGCAAACAAGGAAAGGCGGCCTTTATTTTTATAGAAAATTCAGATATTTTTTCGTATACATCTTACTGATGGTCATAATGAAAAACTATGAAGGCAAGGTATGATTCTCCTTTTTCAATCAGCTCCCTTATGACGTTTTCGGCTGCTTGGTGCTTTCTTGCAAATAATGACGATTCACAAACTGCGTTGTCGTGTCTCCGGCTAAAAACCGCTCATGGGACACCGTTTTTAAAAGCATTGGGATATTGGTTTTAATCCCTTCAATTTGATAGTGTTTCAGAGCCTCGATCAACCGATTGCACGCTTCTTGACGGTCTTTTCCCCAGGCAATCAATTTGCCGATCATCGGATCGTAAAATGGAGTGATCACCGTCCCTTTTTCGATGGCCGTTTCATGCCGAATGCCCTCCCCTTCCGGCAATCGCAGAAAAGTGATTTTGCCTGGCGATGGATAAAATGTATTCGGATCTTCCGCATAAATTCTTACTTCAATCGCATGGCCGTCTCTTTTGATATCTTCTTGGGAAAATTCCAACCTTTCTCCGGCTGCTATTTTGATTTGGTGCTCAACAAGATCCAGTCCGGTGATTTCTTCTGTGACAGGATGTTCCACTTGAAGTCTTGTGTTCATTTCCAAAAAGTAAAAATTTTGATTTTTATCGACTAAACATTCCATCGTACCCGCATTGGTATAGCCGATTTTCCGAACCGCTTGCAGCGCAGACGCCAACATTTTTTTCCGAGTAGATTCGCTAATAAATGGAGACGGGGCTTCTTCCACCACTTTTTGATTTCGTCTTTGAATGGAACATTCCCGTTCCCAAAGCGCTACAGCATTTCCAAATGAATCGGCTAACACTTGCACCTCGATATGATGCGAGTCTTCAATATACTTTTCTACATACATCGTCCCGTCCCCAAAAAATGATTCCGCTCGTTTTTTATTGCCGGCAAATGCTTTTCGCAGCTCTTCTTCAGAACGAATCACTTGCATGCCAATCCCTCCACCGCCTGCAGAAGCCTTTAACATAAGGGGATAGCCGATTTCTTTTGCAGCCAATACAGCTTCCTCTTCATTCCGAAGGGGAATATCGATTCCTTCTATAATTGGCATTCCGGCTTGTTTCATTGTTTTTCGCGCTTCAATTTTGCTTCCCATCGCTTTAATGATATCGGAACCGGGACCAATAAAAACAAGTCCTTCATCGTGGCACACCCTCGAAAATTCGCCATTTTCAGATAACAATCCGTATCCCGGATGAATCGCTTCCGCTCCGGACTCCTTGGCGACACGGATGATAGCATCCATATTTAAATAGCTTTGATTGACAGGAGGCTTTCCAATGCAGAACGCTTCATCGGCCTCATGAACATGCAGTGAATCCTTGTCCGCTTCCGAATAGACGGCGACTGTTTCAATCCCCATCTTTTTGCAAGTACGAATGACTCGTCTAGCAATTTCCCCCCGATTGGCGATTAAAATTTTGGAAAACATCTTATCTCCCCTTTATATCCTCTAAATACCTTTCCCGAAGTTTAAATTTTTGAATTTTTCCCGAAGCAGTCATCGGATATTCATCTGTAAAGAAAACGTATTTTGGAACTTTGTGCCGTGATATCTTTCCTTTGCAGAACGCTCGTATTTCCTCGGCATCGGCTGTTTCTCCTTCTTTCAAAATAATCCATGCGCCTACTTCTTCCCCGAATTTCTCATCCGGCACTCCCACTACTTGCACATCTAAAATTTTCGGGTGTTGATAAAGAAATTCCTCGATTTCTCTTGGATAAATATTTTCCCCGCCGCGGATAATCATATCTTTTAGGCGACCGGTAATCCGTACATAGCCATTTTCATCCATTACCGCCAAATCGCCTGTATGGAGCCAGTGATCTTCATCTATTACTTCTTTTGTTGCCTCCGGATTTTTATAATAGCCTTTCATCACATGATAGCCTCTTGTACAGAGTTCCCCTTGTGTGTTCGGCGGCAGCACGCGGTTGCTGCCTGGTTCCACAATTTTTACTTCGACATGAGGCAACGCTTTTCCTACTGTTTCCACCCGCAACGAAACCGGGTCGTCCGTGCGGCTTTGAGTGATGACAGGCGAAGATTCCGTCTGTCCGTAGCATATGGTAATATCCTTCATCCCCATTTTTTCCATGACTGCCTTCATCACTTCCATCGGGCAATTAGAACCCGCCATCACACCCGTCCTTAAAGTCGTTAAATTGTATTTTGAGAAGTTCGGGTGATTCAATTCTGAAATAAACATCGTCGGAACGCCATGAAGGGCTGTGCATTTTTCTTTTTCTACCGTTTGCAGGACAGCCTCAGGGTCAAATTCCTGAACCGGAACCATCGTCGCTCCGACACTTACAGAGGCAAGTGTACCGATCACGCAGCCGAAGCAATGGAAAAAAGGAACAGGAATGCATAAACGGTCATCTTTCGTAAGCTTCATGCATTCAGCGATATTGCGGGCGTTGTTGACGAGATTATAATGAGTTAACATAACCCCTTTCGGAAATCCGGTCGTTCCCGAAGTGTATTGCATATTAATGACGTCATCAGGATGAAGAGATCGAGACCGTGCTTTCAGTTCTTGATCACTGATCCTTTTTCCCTTTTCTATCAATTGAGACCAATTGTACATTCCACTATATGGTTTTTCGCTTAAAACAATCACATTTTTTAAGAGCGGCAGTCTTTTCGATTGCAGTTCTCCAGGCTGGGAATGGCGAAGCTCAGGGCATATTTCATAAATCGTATCCACATAAGAAATTCCCCTGTATCCTTCTATTAAGATTAAAGTCTTGGCATCGGATTGCCTCAGCAAGTATTCCAGTTCCATGGTTCGATAATTCGTATTAACCGTAACTAAAACGCCGCCCATTTTCCCGGTGGCGAACTGGAGCGCAACCCATTCTGGGGTATTGGTGGTCCAGACAGCCAAATGATCTCCCTTTTCCACCCCTAGCGCCATTAAGCCTTTCGCGACCAAATTGCACTCTTCGTTCAATTCACTGTAGGTCCATCTAAGATTGCGGTCGGCATATACTAATGCCTCGTGATCCGGAAAATCATGCACCTTTTCCTCCAACAACTGCCCAACCGTTTTACGTAGTAATTCGGCCATTTTCTCCTCCTAAAAATGGTTTTAGCAACCAAGTTGACGCGCGATGACGAGCCTTTGGATTTCGGATGTTCCTTCGCCGATTTCCATTAATTTTATATCGCGCAAGTGTCTCTCTACATCATATTCACGCATATACCCATATCCTCCATGAATTTGAATCGCTTGATTGCAAACGCGAAAACCGATTTCGGAGGCAAACAATTTGGCGATTGCCGCTTCTTTTGAGAACGGTTTTCCTTGATCCTTCAGCCATGCCGCTTTATAAACTTGGTTGCGAGCGAGTTCAATCTCCATTGCCATATCCGCTAATTTAAATTGAATAGCCTGGAATTTTGAAATGGGTTGACCAAACTGATATCGTTCTTTAGCATAACGAAGAGCTTTTTCAAACGCTGCTTGTGCAATGCCGACAGAAAGAGCCGCAATGGATATTCGACCTCCGTCCAGTGTATAAAGAAATTGGCTGAATCCTTTTTCTGGATCGCCGAGCAAATTCTCTTTCGGCACAAGCACGTTGTCGAGTACAATTTGACAAGTATTAGACGCTCTTACTCCCATTTTTTCATAGTCACAAGAGATTTGAACACCTGGCGTATTCGTAGGCACAATGATGGCTGAAACAATCGGTCGGCCGTTATCCCGCCTCCCTGTGACAGCGGTTACAATAACTTGTCTAGCAAATCCCGCATTCGTAATCCAGCACTTTTCTCCATTAATAACATATTCATTTCCGTCTAAAATCGCTGTGGTTCTCGTGCCCCCAGCATCGGACCCGGCATTAGGTTCTGTCAGACCGAAAGAGCCCAGTGTTTCCCCTTTTGCCATTGGAACGAGCCATTGTTTCTTCTGTTCCTCCGTACCGAAATAATAGATGGGACTAGCACCAAGGCTGATAGCGGCGGCATAACTGAGACCTGTCCCCCCACACGCTTTGCCGATTTCCTCTACAGCAATACAGTAGGAAATCGTATCCCCTCCCGATCCCCCATATTTTTCCGGAAACGGAATACCAAGCAGGCCAAGTTCGCCCATTTTTTTAAACGTTTCATATGGAAATTCCGCTTTTTGATCAAGTTCTCTAGCATAAGGTTTGATTTCCTTTTCAGCAAAATCACTGACCATTTCACGGATCATTTGCTGTTCTTTTGTCAACTCAAAATTCATGAAAATTCCCCCTTTTTAATAACCGACTAGTCGGTCTATATTCGTGTGAACCAACTGATCGAGGTCGCCCTTTTTATTTGCCATTTTAGTACCATTCATTCACCGCTTTACCGGCTGATTTCGAAGCAGATGCTCTTGTGCTGCCGGATCTTTCATGCCTTTTTCCGTTAAAAGGGCATGAAAGATTAAATCAACGTAGATTTTTCCAATGTCTTCAATGGAAAGCGGCCCTTCTTCATGAAACCATTTATACAACCAGTTCACCATTCCGATGACCGCCATGACGGTGATTTCAGCAGGGACTTCTGAACGAAAATCACCGGATTCTTGCCCTTCCCGAACAATTTGCAAAATGATATTTTTATATTGTTTGCGCTTCCGATTGATGTTGATCTCAAATTCTCCTTTAAGATAGGTGCTTTCTTGGTAAAAAACAGTGATGTGGGGTTTATACATTCCAAATACTTTCGTAAACGATTGAATGATGGCACACATTCTGGAAACGGGCGTCGTATATCGATCATATGCTTCTTGCGCTTTTTCAATGACATAAGAAATAAAAATATCATGAATGTGAAAAAGCAATTCATCTTTCGATTTAAAGTTGTGATAAAAACCGCCTTTGGATGTGCCGCATTGTTCTACAATCCGATCAACTGTCACCCCGTGGTAGCCTTCTTTTTCAAAAAGAATCAGCGCTGTATCGATAATCTTTTCTTTCAATGATTTTTTTCCCATAAAACTGATTACCATCCTTTATTTGACATACTACCATACGATGCGCTCTCTGTAAACAGAATAATCAGAATATTCAGTTTTTGTTACAAAAAAAGACCGTTGGCTTCTTTATGAAGCTGTCCGGTCTTTGTCTTTTATGAAAGTCATCTGCAGAACCATTACGATTGATCCCTTGTTTCAGAACCCTTTAAATAGGTCCATCCTTCTTCTTGATAAATTTTTCCCTCTTTCATCAGTCGGCCCATTGCTCGTTTAAAAGCCCCTTTGCTCATACGGAAGCGAGCTTGGATATCTTCGGGGTGGCTTTTGTCGCTATAAGGCATCGAGCCGCCACGCGTTTGCAAATAAGCCAATATGGCAGCGGCGTCTTCTTCGATCGCTTCATGAGTTCTTTTCAGAAGGGAGAGATTGACCGATCCGTCTGGTTTCACATCGATAATTCTGGCGTGGACCGTTTCGCCGAGGCCGGGTTCTTCCATCCTCTGCGATTCGTGAATAAATCCGCGGTACCCTTCCTCTGTCAAAACAAAGGTTCCTGACTTTAACGTACGATATACGACGCCGGTTACATCTTTATTGAAATCCTTCGCCGATGCTTCTACAAATAAATTTTTCATCACTTCTTCCGTTGCCAGTTTGGCATAAAGAAGCCCGTTCCGGTCCGTTTTCAAGGTGCAATAGAGACGTCCTCCTTTTTTCGGCCACACGTTCATGATCGGTGGAAGGTCTCCTTTCGCGATCAAAATATCTTTATGAATGCCAATAGAAATAAATACGCCCAGTTCACGATGGACATCCGCCACTTCAGCCCAGCCGTAGCGACCGATTTGAATCTCCGGGATGATCATAGTGGCCGCTAATCTTCCTTGTCGATCTTGAAAGATAAATACGTCAACTTGTTCATCAGGACGAAAACCGTCCGTTATGCCGCTTTTATGTAAAAGCACTCTATCTTTCCCATTCGTTAAAAACCAGCCGTATGGCATCTCTTTATCCGGTTTTAACGTTACCACCGTTCCTGCTTGCAGAGCAGCCATTCCATCATTTCCTTTCCTAGAAGATCTTATTTTTCTATTTTTTTCAATGAGCCGAAAAATCCTCGCTATAATGATGTTTTCCAATAGACCTTGCTTAAGGGTACCAAAAAAAGAACTGGACCGCAAAGGAATTCAGCTGCTCACAAAAAAAACGCCTCTATAAATTCAAATCATTCTTCTGATTTTCACCCGAAAGGTCATACATATGACCAGCCCCTTCCTGAATATAATGGGTATCAAACGTATATTTTACCGGACAGTCCTTCTCAAATCTGCTTTTCAGAATAAAGCAAAGAAAGTGTTTTCCGTCTCAGGTAAAAACGGAATTTATCCAAGTATAGGAGCTGAGCATATTGCACATTCATGTCATTCAGCGCGGTGAAAACTTATTCACCCTCGCACGTCGATACGGAGTTTCCGTAGAAGATATTTCACTTGCCAATCAATTGGCGAATCCAAATCAGCTTGTGATCGGGCAAGCGCTAGTTATTCACAGCCCCGGACGGGAATATGTAGTAAAACAGGGAGATCAGCTCCGGCAAATCGCTGACAGGTTCGGCATTTCTGAACAGGCGCTTGCAGATTACAATCAAATTGCCAATCCGGCGCTTATTTTTGCCGGGCAAATTCTGTTTTTTCCCTACTCGATCTACACCGTTCGTCCAGGAGATAATCTTAGTAGAATCGCTGCACGCTTTGGAGTCACTGTACAACAGCTTCTTTCAGCCAACTCCCTTTCAAATCCGAATGTGCTTTCACCAGGTCAACGACTCATCGTTCCAGCCGCGAGAAGGTCCGTCATTGAAGTGAACGCCTATTCCGCTAGTACAGACGAAAGCAGCCGGCAAGAGGTGTTGAGGCTTGGAAAATATTTTACGTATTTAAGCCCCTTCAGCCATTCCATACGCGAAGATGGAACCCTTTCACCATTAAACGACGATAGACTCCTTCAGGCAGCAACAGCCAATCGAACAGAGACTTTGCTGGTGTTGACCAATTTTGTGAACGGCAGTTTCAACTCGGACAGAGCCGCTGCCATTTTGCGAAATCCCTCTCTGCAAGAAACATTGATCACCAATATTTTATCGGCAGTACGTTCCAAAGGATACAGAGGGGTCAATTTTGATTTTGAATATATCTATCCTCAAGATAGAGAAAATTATAATGCATTTTTGCGGAGGGTCGTAAGCCGGCTCAGGCCATTAGGGATATCGGTATCCACGGCTCTCGCCCCTAAAGAAAGAGAAAACCAGCCCGGTTTATTATATGAAGCACATGATTACCGGGCTCACGGTGAAATCGTCGATTTTGTCATCTTAATGACGTACGAGTGGGGATGGGCCGGGGGAAGACCATGGGCCATCGCACCGATCAATAAAATCAAACAAGTTTTAGATTACGCCGTTACCGCCATTCCTAGAAGAAAAATTATGATGGGTGCACCGTTATACGGCCGCGATTGGAGAATTCCATGGATGGAAGGGACCATTGCACGCACCATCAGTCCGCAGGAAGCCATTCAGTTGGCCGTTCGCTATCGAACAAGCATCGAATATAGCGAGGCATACCAGGCCCCGTTCTTTCATTACACTGATGAAACCGGCCAGCGGCATGAAGTATGGTTTGAAGATGCCCGCAGCATGCAGGCAAAAATGGATATCATTAAACAATACGGATTGCGCGGAATCAGTTATTGGGTTCTTGGCAACCCGTTTCCTCAAAACTGGGCCATTCAAAGCCGCAACTTTCAACCAAGAAAAAGAATGTAAAAAAGCCGGTCCTCGGCAACTAATTACAGAGGACCGGCTTTCCATGAGTTATGTCTAAAAATGCTCCATCTATATCCATCATTCCCACTATTTTCATCCGTTAGCCATGTTTCGCAGTTTTCATACTTATTATCCGTATCCTATTAAACTCCAATTCCTCTTTAATGCACTTTTTCCTTAATTAATACCCCTCTTTTGGCCATTTCCTTGATGTATTCCTTGCCGGGAACGATTGTCTCCGGCGGGTGCACCCCACGCTTTTGAATCGTACCCGTTCCGATCATTTGAGCAACAACGGAAAGAGTGTAAGCCGTCGATCTCGCCATGGCAGTCACTTTATGAATTCGATCGTTATAAGTCGTCATTTCAAATGTATGAACCGATCTTCTCCCATACTTTCTTCCTACAGTGATAACCCGCAACAATACGACATCATCTTTGCCTTTTAAATCGACAATCGGGTCGATCACTTTCAAAAAAACATCCCGAGGCTTGATTTTTTGTCCATTCACTTCAACTTCATAATCTTTCCTCGTTAAATTCAAATCGACGAGCAATTGGAATTTTTGCGCATGGCCCGGATAGCGGATGGTTTTATACTCTAAAACATCGAGATGGGGAAAAGTGCGGGAAAGAGTAGAGGTTCCTCCTGCCGTATGAAAGGCTTCAAGGGGACCAAACTTTTCGAAATAAATTGGCTCTATTTCTGACAATGAGGGAACTTCCACTTTTCGTCCGTTGCGGATTATCAGCGAAGGATCCGTATAATGGTCAAACACACCTTCCATTGAAAATACATGATTGTATTCAAAGGGAGGATCAGGCTTAACGGGGATGCCGCCAACATAAATTTTGATTTCTTTTACTTCGTCTAATTGACTCGCCCCATATCCGGACAAAATATTAATCATACCTGGCGCTACCCCCAAATCAGGAATTAAAGTAACGCCGGCACCCTCCGCCGCTTTGTTCAGTTCCAAAACACGATCGGTCACATGGCCGATATGCCCGCCAAGATCGACCGAATGGACGCCGGCAGCAATCGCCGCCTTCGCAACCGCATAATTAAAAGAATAGAACAATGCATTTAATGCAATATCATGCTTTCGCATCAATTGCACCAGTTGGGTTTCGTCGCCCGCATCTACAAAAACGGGATGAATCTTTGGCGAGTGCAGATCGGCGCATGCCAGCTTAGCTTTTTCGGTATCTACATCAGCCAACGTTACGAACTCCACCCCATCGCTATTCACTAAATCCCGGGCCGCCTCTTTCCCCATAAGACCTGCTCCTAACACTAAAGCTTTCATGTTATCAACCTCCTATTCTATTGAAGGTGAAAAAATGTTGGCATCATGGATACGACATCTTCTGTTTTCTGCCACCGTCCCGACCTTTATTCCCACACTATTCTCCATTTAAAGATGACTATTAGAGGTTCGCCAAATGGAATCCATTTCCTATTTTCTGTTTTCCCAATCAATCCATTCTTTTTATATGTATTCAAGGGCGATTGTCCAGCGTTCCTTTTTCTTCAAAAAAATGGGGCCTCCAACGATTTTGAGGCCCTACTATTTCATTCAATTTTGCAAATATTGGATGGCCGCTGCTGCCAGCACCTTGGCTGCATAAAGCATGGCACGTTCATCAATGTCGAATTTTGCATGATGATGAGGGAAAGAAGCGAGCTTTTCATGGTTTCCGGCTCCGGTTAAGAAAAACGTCCCCGGTACTTTTTGTAAATAATAGGAGAAATCTTCTCCTACCATTAAAGGGTCTGTTTCGAAAACATTTTCGATTCCCACCACTTTTTTCGCACATGCAGCTGCTAATTCGGTTTCTTTTGAATGATTTACTACCGGTGGATAGCCTTTTTCATAACGGAATTCATAATCCGCTTTTTTCGCCAGGCAAAGAGTTCGCAAAAGTGTTTCCATCTGTTCGATGATCAAATTCTGAATTTCCGGCTTGAACGTTCGAACCGTCCCTTTGATCACCGCTTGATCCGGAATCACATTAAATGTTTCTCCTGCATGAAAAGAACCAACGGAAATAACAGCGGACTCCACTGGATTAATCGATCGTGAAGGGATTTGTTGAAGCAGTTGAAGATAATTAGCTGCTATTAAGATGGGATCGATCGTTTCATGCGGCTGGCCGCCATGTCCTCCTTTTCCTTTGATCACCGCTGTAAAATTGTCAGCTGCCGCCATGATCGGTCCTTTTCGAATGGCTATTTTTCCAACGGGAATCGGTGTCCAAAGATGGGTGCCAAATATGGCATCCACTCCGTCCAGACAGCCATCCTTAATCATCGGAAGAGCACCGCCGGGAGGCACTTCCTCAGCAAACTGATGAATGAGGACAATGTTTCCTTTTATATGACCACGATAGGTTTGAAACGCTTTTGCGACCGACAAGAGCAGGGCCGTATGGGCATCATGTCCGCAGGCATGCATGACGCCAGGTACTTTCGAACGGTAAGGAACTTGTTTTTCATCTTGTATAGGCAGTGCATCAAAATCAGCCCGAATCGCCACTGTTTTTCCTGGCTGTTCTCCTTGAATGATGCCGACTACACCTCTTCCGCCTACCATCGTTCTCGTTTTAACCCCTAAATCATTTAAATATTCCGAAATTTTAGCCGGTGTTTTTTCCTCTTGAAAAGAAAGTTCTGGATATTGATGAAAAAATCTTCTTAATGAGACCGTTTCCGGAAAAATCGCATCCAGCTCGCTGAACACTTTCTCAATCACGCCGCCTCCTCCTTTCTACTTTTTCAATTATATGCTGAAATTTTCTAATTAAAGCGTACTGTACTTCGGAATGTACAAAACTGTATATGAGAATGTTTTCAACAAAAAAGGCGGAATTCCTGTCCATTCATCCAACAGATCAGCTTGTATCCCCTTCCAAATCGCGTTTAAGAAAGGGGATATGAAAAGATGGCTTTCTTTTTTAGCTGTTCGGATACACCGAAATGGAGACTTCGCCATTTTCAGCATGAATGGAAGCTTGTCCGCCAATCGGAATGGTGGCGATTGGATCGGTATGCCCAAAGTTGACATTCGCAATAACCGGCACTCCTTTTAATTCTTTCTTGCTGTGAATCATTTTCTTTAATGCTTCGAGTGTCATGTTTGAATTTTTTTGAAAACGGCCGATGATGATGGCTTTGATCCCTTCAACGTCCGGAAGATGCAGCAAAGATTGAAGCTGTCGGTCAAACGCGAATGGATGGCATTCTTCATCGTCCTCAAGAAAAAGCACAGCGTCCTTTAATGAAGGCATAAATTCCGTCCCTTGCAGCAAATTTACAGTCGATAAATGTCCGCCGACAAGAGTGCCTTCTCCTTCACCTTCTTGAAGGATGTCGTAATCGGATTGCGGATAATAGATTCGGTCCTCTTTCTCTACATGCCATTTGTCATCGCTCCACTGCTTAGAAGGTTCAATGTCGAAAGGAGCATCATTTGTGAGCGCCTCCAAAAAACATTGCATCGTATAATCGGATGGCACTTTCATGCCCAATGTTGAAAAATGAGGCCCGTAGTACGTAATAAGGCCGGTTTTCCGGTAAATCGCCAGTTGAAGAGCGGTAGTGTCGCCGCATCCGCACAAAATTTTAGGGTGTTCTTTGATCAAGTCGTAATCCATTTCTTTTAAAAGCTGGTTGCTGTTATAGCCTCCGACCGCCGTTAATATCGCTTTTACTTGTTTATCTTGAAAAGCTTCGTGTAAATCTTCAAGACGGTGTTCAACCGAAGTAGAAAAAAATTCATCATGCTCCTCGACATGTTGGCCAAATGTAACATGAAAGCCCAAATTCTCTAATCGTTCTTTGGCTAATTGCAGCTGCTCTCCTTTGACAAGCGCCATACTGGTCGAAGGAGCGATGACACGGATTTCATCCCCCGGTTCCAATCTTGCTGGAAACATGCCTTTTCCTCCTATCTATCTATCGATGTTGTATTTTTCTGCAAACAAGGACCGTTCTCAAGAAGCTCATTCGAACAGCGTGACAAATCTATTATTTTACTATCACAAAACCTAATGCCTCGGCGCCCAAAGAATCACGCCAACTCCCACTAAACAAATCAAAGCACCGAGCCAATCATATAAATCGGGCGTTTTTCTATCGACTCCCCATCCCCACAGGACAGAAAGAAAAATAAAGACACCGCCATAAGCGGCATAAACTCGCCCGAATGCCGGATAGCTTTGTAACGTTGGAATGATACCATACAGGACAAGTACAATCGCTCCAATAACCCCGTACCAGAATGAATATTGTTCCCGAATCCACAGCCAAATCAAATAACCGCCGCCGATTTCCGCCAATCCCGCCAGCAAAAACAAAGCCGCCGCTCTTCCCATTGCTCACACCCCAAAAATTTCATCTTCCTCGTTTTATTATAAACTAGAAAAATAGGTTTGTCAGAATAGGATGGCAGCAAGAAAGAAGATAAATGCAATGGTCATCTCTCTAGGTCATTTTGTCATTTAGATTGATCACTCGTTCCCCAGAGCGGACACCCTATCACCAGACAGTCGAAAACCATGAAAAATCCCTCCTGTGAGACAGGATGAGCTTTTTCAAAACTGTCTGCACAAAAGGGATTCACTTTAGAAGAGATCAGCTTTTCATTAAGAAAACAATTTCATCAAATAGCCAAGAAGAATACCGA